>JAGBHS010000046.1 GCA_017935385.1 Tidjanibacter sp. | reverse complement strand
ATCTGCGTCCCGAAACCGCACAGGGAATCTTCGTAAACTTCCTCAACGTGCAGAAGACAGGACGTATGAAATTGCCTTTCGGTATCGCACAGATCGGTAAGGCATTCCGCAATGAGATCGTTGCACGTCAGTTCATATTCCGTATGAGAGAGTTCGAGCAGATGGAGATGCAGTTCTTCGTAAAACCCGGCGAGGAGATGATGTGGTGGAACAAATGGAAAGAGACCCGTATGAGCTGGCACAAAGCTCTCGGATTCGGCGACGAGAACTACCAGTTCCACGACCATGACAAGTTGGCTCACTACGCAAATGCGGCAACCGATGTGGAGTATCGTTTCCCGTTCGGTTTCAAAGAGGTGGAGGGTATTCACTCTCGTACCGATTTCGACCTCGGCAACCATCAGAAGTTCTCGGGTCGCAAATTGCAGTACTTCGATCCCGAAAGTGGCGAAAGTTTCGTACCTTACGTAGTCGAGACCTCTATCGGTGTCGATCGTATGGTATTGCAGGTATTGTCGGCTTCTTACAAAGAGGAGAAATTGGAGAATGGCGAGGAACGCACCGTATTGGCAATTCCCGCACCGTTGGCTCCCATCAAGGTGGCTGTATTGCCGCTTGTCAAGAAAGACGGACTGCCCGACATCGCACACAAAATCAAAGATATGCTCAAATTTGATCACAATACCGCATACGACGAGAAAGACAGTATCGGTAAACGTTACCGTCGTCAGGATGCAATCGGAACTCCGTTCTGCGTGACCGTTGACCACCAGACTCTGGAAGACAACACGGTTACCCTGCGCGAACGTGACTCTATGGAGCAGCACCGAGTAAGCATCGACGAGTTGAAGAGCATTGTGGATGCCAAGGTGGGTATGCGTCAGTTGTTTGACAAACTTGTGTAATTCAAAAGAAAACTTTTCGTAACGGTTCGAGATTCTCGGACCGTTACGAACAAATAACCACTGCAACAAGATGACTGAGAGAGAGTACAAAACAGCCTTGTTCCCCGGTTCATTCGATCCGTTTACGGCGGGTCATGAGGCTATTGTGGAGGAAGGTTTGAGAGTGTTCGACAAGGTGGTGATCGCAATAGGCGCCAACACAGAGAAGCATGGATTGCTGACGGTAGAGAACAGATTGCGCCTGATAGAGCAGTTCTACAAGGATGACGAACGAGTGGAAGTGGTGACATACAACTCACTCACCGGAGATTTTTGCAGAGAAAGGGGAATAAAATTCATGCTGCGCGGAGTTCGCAACACATTGGATTTTGAGTATGAACGCAATATAATGCAACTCAACAAGCAACTCTATCCCGAGATAACAACCGTATTGTTATTCACTCCGGCTCATCTGTCGGCAGTATCATCAAGTGCGATAAGAGAAATCTTGCATTTCGGTGGTGATGTAAAAGCGCTTATGCCGTCAAAGATAGATTTGAAGGATTATTTATAGCCAGGCCACCAGCGCAGACAAGATTCATCTTGCAACAAAGATTTTAGAGAAAAAAGACTCAACAAAAACAAAAAACTAAAAAAGAACAGAAAAATGGAATTCAGTGCCGAAATGATAGCCGCCGCCCTGGGCGGAGAAATAGTTGGAGATAAGAGTGCTGTGGTATCCACACTCTCAAAGATTGAGGAGGGACAGAAAGGTTCGCTGTCATTTCTTGCCAACCCCAAGTATGAAAACTACATCTATACAACGGAAGCATCGATAGTAATCGTCAACAAATCGTTCAATCCGACACAAGAGGTGAAGTCCACCCTTATCAAGGTGGATGACGCGTATGGTTGCTTTGCCAAATTGTTGGAACTGTACAACGCAGCCAAGCCCCAAAAGAAGGGCATTCATGCGTCGGCAGTAATAGACGAAACGGCTCAGGTGGGAGAAAACGCCTATATTGGTGCTTATGCCGTAATTGACAGAGGAGCCAAAGTGGGTGACAACGCCAAGATATATCCCCATGTATACGTAGGTGACGGTGTGAGAATCGGCAAAAACGTAACATTGTTCTCGGGCGTAAAGATTTATGAGGGTTGTGTGCTGGGCGACAACGTGACAATCCATTCGGGAACGGTGATCGGTGCCGACGGTTTCGGATTCGCACCCAACGAAAAGGGCGAATACGACAAGATTCCGCAAATAGGCAACGTCGTAATAGAGGACAATGTTGAGATTGGAGCAAACACCTGTGTGGACCGCGCAACGATGGGCTCTACGGTAATCAAACGCGGCGTGAAACTCGACAACTTGATTCAGATTGCCCACAATGTGGTGATTGGTGACAATACGGTAATGGCGGCACAGACAGGTGTGGCCGGCTCTTGCAAAGTGGGCAAAAACTGCATGATGGGCGGTCAGTCGGGCATCGTTGGTCACATAACCATTGGCGACCGCGTGCAGGTAGGTTCAAAAGCAGGCGTGAGCAACAATGTTGCCGATGGCGAGGTGGTGATGGGTTATCCGTCAATGCCGGTAGGCAAGTTCCGCAGAGCAAACGCAGTGATGAGAAATCTGCCCGAAATGGCAAACCGTCTGAACAAGTTGGAAAAAGAGGTCGCCGAAATAAAAGAGAAATAACAACAACTACCGAGGGTGAACAACAAGAAAGTCATAATGGGAATCGACCCCGGAACCAACAATATGGGTTACGGAGTATTGGAAACAGAGGGTTCCTGTATGAGTTGCATTGTTTTGGGAACGATAGAGTTAAGCAAGCTCAACAGTCCCTATGACAAATTGAAATACATATTCGAAAGGGTGTCGGCACTCATAGAGGAGTACAACCCCGATGAGGTGGCATTGGAGTCCCCGTTCTTCGGCGAGAACGTGCAGAGCATGCTGAAACTCGGAAGGGCGCAAGGTGTGGCCATGGCGGCCGCATTGCATCATGACAAGCCAGTCTTTGAGTATGCCCCGCGACGCATCAAACAAGCCATCACCGGCTCGGGAGGTGCCGCCAAAGAACAAGTGGCGCTGATGTTGAAAACCATGCTGGGCATCTCATACGAGACAAAAAAACTGGATGCCACAGACGGACTTGCAGTAGCCGTTTGCCACCACTTCATAAGCTCATCACCCGTTCAACAAGTAGTGACAAAAAGAAAACAAAACAAGTCGTCAAGTTGGGAATCATTTGTTGCCAACAACCCCGACAAAGTAAAAAAGTTTAACTAAATACACATATTTAAAAATCTTATGAAAAAAATTATTTTGGCACTTGCAATAAGTGCATTGGTATGCAGCTGCGGCAACAACGGCGGCGTAAAATACACCGTAAATGGTAACATTCCCGAACTGATCAGCGGAATGATATATCTGGCCGACAGCAACGGTAACCCCATCGATTCAACAACCGTAAGCGAAGGCAAATTCACCCTCAAAGGTCAGGTAGAAGAGGAAACCGGTGCTTATCTGATTCAGTATCCCTCATTCATGACTCTCGTGATGTTGGAGAACGGTAACATCAAAATTGAAGGTTCGGCCGAGGAGCCTACCCTCTCCGGTACTCCCGCAAATGACGGTTATCAGAAGATGAACGACACCTTTGCCGCGATGAACCCCGATGAAATTGAGGATCCCGAGGCCGCACAAATCGAAATCATGACCACTGCATTCCAGGAGAACAAAGACAACATCTTCGGTCTTTATCTGATGGAGAACATGGTATTCATGTTGCCCTCGGCCGAAACGTTGGCTGCATACGAATCTCTCCCCGAGAATTTCAAAAACAGAGAGGACGCATTGAAAATAAAAGAGCGTGCCGAGAAGATGGCGGCAACAGAAGTGGGTCAGAAATTTATCGACATCGAGATGGCCACCAATGATGGCGAGATGAAAAAATTGTCGAGCTATGTGGAGAATGGTGACTACGTATTGTTGGACTTCTGGGCAAGCTGGTGCAACCCCTGCATGGTAGAAGTTCCCTATCTGGTAGCGGCATATGACAAGTACGCAAAGAAAGGTTTCGAAATTTATGGCGTATCTCTCGACAATGATGCAGAGGCCTGGGTTAATGCCTATGAGAGCAAAAAAATGAACTGGATTCAGGTGAGCGAAGTGAACGGTTGGACATCACAAGCTGTTGATAATTACGGCGTTGTTGCCATTCCCGCAAACTTCCTTATCGCTCCCGACGGCACAATTATCGCTAAAAATCTGCGCGGTGATCAGTTGAATAAAAAACTCGCAGAAATCTTTGAATAAAAAAAATTGCGGAGAAAATGCATTTTTTATTTGTCAAATCACAAAAATGACTTATATTTGCATCCGCAAACGGTTCCGTAGCTTAATTGAATAGAGCATCTGACTACGGATCAGAAGGTTACAGGTTTGAGTCCTGTCGGAATCACTTTAAGAATCAGCCACTTACTATGTAAGTGGCTGTTTTGTTTTATCCCCTTCCCATATTATTTCTACATTCTCAGAAAAAGCCATAAAACGATCACGCAAAATCCATGAATTATTTGCGTGTTTTTTGTATTTTTGTTTTTAAACAAATACTCTTGTGGGGCGAAACACTGATATTGCTACTTACCTTATCTCATCGCCGCACAAAACAAATTTTTAGACAAATACTCTTGTGGGGCGAAACACCGATATTGCTACTTACCTTATCCATTCACCGCACAAAACCTTTTAAGATTGAGAACGGAATACGAACATCGTAAATACGATTTCTGCTCTCCGATTAACAAAAACAAAAAATGGGAAAAAGAAAACATAAAATACCTCTGTTTGCACAAATACTTATAGGTATGCTGATAGGCATACTGATAGGTTTCTTGGGAATATGGCTGGGCGGAGAACATGTGATAAACGATTGGGTCAGACCGCTGGGTAAACTCTTCATCAAGGCTCTCATGCTTATTGCAGTACCGCTGGTGCTGATATCGCTGATAAAAGGTATCGCCGAGCTGAAAAGCACCTCAACCCTCTCCCGTCTGGGAGGTCGCACAATAGTCATCTATTTACTGACCACTATTTTTGCCGTATTGGTAGGTATGGGATCGGCTCTAATAATCCGACCGGGCGAAATCATAGGCAATGAATTGGTGACGGAAATAGAACAGAAATATGCGGACGATGCCCATTCGATACAAATAAAACAAGCCGACAATGCCGACCGAGGCCCTCTCGGTTTTCTTGATGACATTGTTCCGGCCAACATATTTGAGGCTCTGACCGAGAATGGCAAGATGTTACAAATAATATTCTTTGCCGTACTTTTCGGAATCGCAATGCTGTCATTATCGGAGGAGAAAAAACGACCTCTGCTGGCTGTTATCGACTCGCTGAACGAGGTGGTGATGCGTATTGTGGGTTATGTGATAAATTGCGCACCGGTGGGCGTTGCTGCTCTGATGGCAGGTCTTGTGGTGGATTTCAACGGCAATGGCTCAATATTCGCCGCACTCGGCGTCTACACCATCAATGTCATTTTAGGTTTGCTCTTTTTGCTGTTCGTCTTCTATCCGTTGTTGGCAATGATGTTTGCACGCATGAGATACGGCTATTTCGTACGCAACCTATACCCGTTGCAGCTATTCGCATTCACGACAAGCAGTAGTGCGGCGACACTGCCGTTCACATTCAAAACAGCACAAGAAAAACTCGGCCTGTCGCAAGAGGTCACTTCATTCGTATTGCCCATAGGCACAACCATAAACATGGACGGCACATCATGCTATCAAACCATAGCCACACTTTTCATTGCACAGGCACTCGGCATAGAATTGAGTTTTGCCCAGTTGCTGACCATAATTGTCATGACCACCCTATCAAGCATTGGCACACCTGCCATTCCGGGTGGCAGTTATGTAATATTGGCCATGGTGCTTACCTCGGTTGGTATTCCGGCCGAAGGATTGGCTCTTATAATAGGTATCGACCGACCGCTTGACATGTTACGCACCGCTGTGAATGTGACGGGTGACGTGACGGTGTCGGCAATCATGGACCGACAGGTCGCAAACAATACAACCGATTGACCATATCACGCTTGAAAATAGACTAAAAAAGATAAAAACTATGGAGATTAAACAGTACATCAAAGAGAATGAGCCGAGAATGCTGGACGAATTGTTCGGTTTGATTCGTATCCCCAGCATCAGCGCATTACCCCAACACAAGGACGACATGGTTCGTTGTGCGCAGCATTGGTGCGAACTTTTGTTGCAGGCAGGAGTCCAGAAAGCTGAATTGATGCCTTCGGCCGGCAATCCGCTTGTCTATGCCGAATATATCGTCAGTCCCGAAGCACCCACCGTATTGGTTTATGCACATTACGATGTGATGCCGGCCGAACCATTGGAACTCTGGCACAGCAATCCGTTTGAACCCGAAATACGCGACGAACGCATCTATGCACGTGGAGCCGACGATGACAAGGGACAAGGATTCATTCAGGTAAAAGCGTTTGAATACCTGATCAAAGAGGGCAAGCTGGACCATAACGTAAAATTCATCTTTGAAGGCGAAGAGGAGATTGGCTCGCCGAGTTTGGGTGCTTTTCTTGAAGAGCATAAAGAGTTGCTCAAAGCCGACATAATATTGGTTTCCGACACTTCCATGTTGGGAGCAGAACTTCCCTCGCTGACCACCGGACTGCGTGGTTTGGCCTACTGGGAGGTGGAGGTGACAGGTCCCAATCGCGACCTGCACTCGGGCCACTTCGGCGGTGCAGTAGCCAATCCCATAAATACGTTGTGCCAGATGATGGCGCAGATTGTGGATAAGAACGGCCGCATCACCATTCCTCATTTCTATGATGACGTGGAGGATGTTCCCGCCGCCGAACGCGACATGATAGCCCACATACCTTTTGACGAGGAGGCCTATAAAGCCGCCATTGGTGTTGATGAATTGCAAGGTGAAGAGGGATACAGCACTCTTGAACGCAACAGTTGCCGTCCTTCGTTTGACATTTGCGGCATATGGGGTGGTTATACGGGCAAAGGCTCAAAAACAGTCCTGCCCTCAAAAGCATATGCAAAAATATCGTGCCGTCTGGTGGCACATCAGGACCACGAGAAAATCAGCCAGCTCATGGCCGACTATCTGCAAGAGCTTGCACCCCGTTCGGTAAAAGTGAAGGTGACCCCCATGCACGGCGGACAAGGTTATGTTTGTCCCATCTCCCTACCCGCCTATCAGGCCGCTGAAAAGGGATTTGCAAAAGCATTCGGCAAACAACCGCTGGCAGTACGCAGAGGTGGCAGTATTCCCATCATAGCCGATTTTGAACGCATCTTGGGCACCAAAACAATCCTCATGGGATTCGGTCTTGAAAGCGATGCCATCCATTCGCCAAACGAGAACTTCCGTCTTGACATCTTCCGCAAAGGAATAGAGGCAGTGGTGGAATTCCATCTGCAATTAGGAAAATAAGAAATAAAAATCCCGACCTTTCGCGGTCGGGATTTTTATTTCAATCAATCAACGTTTACGGTCTTTCCCCTTCGTCAAAGTCCCAAATACGGGGATTGCCATCGGCACGCACAGCCGGCAATGCATACGGCTCAAATGCCTCAACAATAGGCCAAGCCTTACCGTCTGCATCGAAAAATCCGCGACCACGCGACATCGGCTCCCACCAGAACACACCACGACCCAAATTGTGCGGAGCATTCATCACAATCTCGTTCACCGCCTGGAACCACTGCTTCTGTCCCTCGGGACTCTCGGGGAATGCAGACTTGATACCCACCAAATCGAACGTGCGACTGGGAACGGCATAATAACCGGTTTCAATCACGATAACAGGTTTATGATAACGTTCAATGGTGTTATAGAGGTTATCTCGCAGGTCAAGCAGGTTGCCATGCGACCAAGGATAGAACGAGAAACCTATCATGTCGTAATCCACGTTATATTCATTCATCTTATCGAAATAGGTGTTGGTCATCTCAATATCGCCACCAAAATCGACGTGAATCATAATCTGCACCTTATCGCCACCCTCCACATCTCGAATGGCTCTCGAACCGGCATTTACCATCTCTGCCAACTCCGCCCACTTGCTCAACGCCTTCCTTTCGTCACCGTAATAGATACGTGCATCGGGCCACAGCATACCGTTACCGATCTCGTTACCAACATGTACAATCTCGGGCATCAGATCCTGCTCGGCAAGAGTGGAAATGGCATTGTAAACAAAATCATATATACCCTGAACTCGCTGCTCATAGGTCAAGTCCTTCCACTCGGAGGGCATGGGCTGTGTCATGGGGTTGGCCCAACCGTCAGACATCATGAAGTCCAAAGCAAAGTGATAGCCATACTCTTTGAGTTTCTTGGCTCCCTCAACAACATAATCCAAATCCTGGCCCAAAGTGGAGGGAGAATTACAAATCATCAGACGTGCCCAGTTATAGCCATGATCACGGAAAATCTGCCATGCAGGTTTCTGTGTTCCGTCAATATCATAGAATACTCGACCACTATCCTCGGCGCGCTTAACGAATGAAAGGTCCAGACCGAAAGCATAGGGACTCTCAAAAGGCAGATGGTCGTAATAAGGATCCTCGGAGGGCTGATAAGCAGATGGTGCGGTTGCACCGCCCACACAAGACATAGCAACAAACGCCACTGTCACAGATGCCAAAATGGCAATAACTCGTTTTTTCATTTGTTTGTTAGTTTTTAGGGGTTAATAATATTTGTAAAAATAATATAAATATCTGTTAATTACAACATTCTATCCCCTTTTTCAGTCAGAATATCGTCCTGATGACATTCTGTTTTGTTTCTTAGGCAAAAAAGGTTATTTTTGTAATATTCACATTTTTATTTGACATGAAACGCTTCTTACTCTTCATAATACTCCTGACGACATTGTTTGGAGTTGGCAAAATGCAGGCAATACCTGCTTATCCGCATGCCGTTACCGTAACACAACCCGATGGCAGTTCGGTGGAACTGATAGGACATGGCGACGAGTTTTTCCACTATCTCACAACCGTTGACGGCTATTGCGTCGTGCAGGAGGATGACGGATTCTATTACTATGCCCGTCTGGTGGGGAGCAACCTCGTATCAACAGACATAAAGGTGGGCGCAAGTGCTACTCGTTCTGCCGGTGCAGCCGTTGCCAGCAGAGGAGTACCCAAAGAGATAGCCATGGCTCGGGCAATGGAACGTCGCAAAGAGTTGAGCAACAACAACAGACCGAGAATAGGTGTGATGGGCACACGTAGCGGAGGCGAGGTGGTGACGACAAAAACACTGGTGATACTCGTCGAGTTTGCAGACACGACAAACGGTCGCCCGAGTAAATTCCAGATAGCATCGCCCAAAACGAGTTTCTCCAATTTGTTCAATCAAAACGGCTACAACTATAATGATGCAACCGGCAGTGTTCAGGACTACTATTTTGAAAACACCAACGGACATTTCCGCCCCACGTTTGACGTCTACGGCCCTTACACTCTCCCAAAGACAGTGGAATACTATGGCGCCAACAAGGATGAAGAGACCGACGTGAATCTCCGACAAATGATTATTGACGCCTGTACTGCGGCAGATGCAGATGTGGATTTCTCGCAATACAGCAGCGGTTCATACATCAACGATATCTTTGTGGTGTTTGCCGGCTATGGCGAAGCCGAAAGTAATCAAGAGAATGACATCTGGCCCTGTCGTTGGGTGGTCAGTTCGGGAGAACGTTTCGACGGTAAGATTCTCTACAATTTTGCCTGCTCGTCAGAGCTTTCAGGCGGCGATGGAACAACCATGTCGGCCATTGGTACGTTCTGCCACGAGTTCGGTCATCTGGTGAATCTGCCCGACTTCTACGATTTCAATTACAACGGCTCCTCTCATCCAAGATACGCATCTCTGATGGGCTCCGGAAACTACAACAACGAGAACCGAACCCCACCGGCTCTGTCGGCAACGGAGCTGAATATCATCGGACAATTCCTCGCCAAAGAGGATTGGGCAACCATAACCACCATAACTGAGCCCAAATCATACACGCTAAAACCCATCACCGAGTCGTTTACGGCCTACAAACTAAACACTCAGAATGATGGAGAATATTTCCTCCTCGAAACACGCAGCAACAAAAACAAGTGGGATAAATATATATGTGGCGGAACATTGACATCCAACAACACCGGTCTTTTGGTCTACCACATAGACGCTTCACAGAACAAGGCATACAACAATATGTCGGCCGCAGACTGTTGGGAGTATGGCTACATAAACCTCATCCCCGGCCACGAGCTTTACAGAATAGTGGAGGCAAATAGCGACAATCCGGCAGATATTGCCTCGTGGTTCTTCCCCGGGCGACAGAACGTAACTTCTCTCTCCGACACCAACACTCTTTTCAGAATGTGGGGCAAGACCGAGAACCCATATTATCTGACCAACATCACCAAATCGGGAGAGGAGATCGGTTTCCAGGTCAACACAAAGGACAAGATGTCATTATACGGAACTGTTAAAGCAACCGTTGGGACAGCGCTTAAAGATGCGTCCATTTTCCTCATCCCGGACAACACGACCCAAAAGTTGTCAATAGAGGGAGTAAACCAAAAAGAGAATACCCCCGTCACCCGTTCGGTAGCAGGTGAGTTGTACACAAAAACCGACAGCCATGGAAATTTCTCGTTCATAGATGTACCTGTCGGCAAATACCGAATCATTGCCGCCAAAGACACTTATAGCGATTTCTATGGGTCGCTGACGGTGGACGCTGCCTTGACGGGGATAAACATAGTTCTGGAACATGACAAATTCTCTTCGTCAAGAATAGAAAAAGCGTGGTACGACAGATTGGAGTACTCGGCAAGTTTTTATGAGGACTTCATACTGGGAAGCCTCATACGGCATAGCGACATAATCGGCGAAGAGGATACCGACACGTATGTATTGTCGAGCATAAAACTGTTTCTTGACGAAGGCCTAAGGAAGGTTCTTGTCTTCAAGAACAACAAGAAGGTCTACACAAAAGATGTAAACATATCAACACCCACGTTGTTCTATCTCGACCTGAGTGAGGCCGACATCACCGTTGCAAAAGGCGATGAAGTCATCATAGCAACCGAACTAAAAACAGGACAAGCCATCACCTACCAGCCACTGGACGTGAATGATACGACACAAAGATTAAACGGCACCCTGGTCAGTACGGACGAAGGCAAAACATGGCTACAAATAAAAGTTTCCTACGACGACAACACCCAGCAACGTTTGATTTGGCCCATCTCCGGTGTTTTCAGCAAAGTATCACTTCCCGACGGAATATCGTTCAGCAAAACAACGACCACTCTCCCCGTCGGAGATTATGAGAAGATAGAATACACACTGCAACCCAAAGGAGCTGCCGAAGAGATTGAGTGGACAAGCAGTGCCGAAGATGTAGCCCTTGTCGATGAGACAGGTGTGATAATGGCTGTTGGTGTGGGCACAGCGGAAATTAGCGGTACGGTGAACAACAAAACAGCCAAGATAGAGGTTACGGTGGACAAAAAAGAGATTGAGTCAATCGCCACCCCCGTAGTGAATGACAACAATGCCACAGCCGCCATATCTTGGACTCCCTCAACAAGTTCAAACCAGACGACGTGGAATGTGAGATGGAAAGGCACATGGGATGAGGATTGGCACACAAAAGAGTCCGATTCCCAAACCGCCCTGCTGGACAAGATCCTGCCCAACTCCACCTACGAGGTACAAATCAGCGGTAAACGCGTCTATAAGCCCGAATTATATTGGGGTTACAGTTCCACCTCATTCAAGACTCCCGACAAGGCCATGGTGGAAAGTCTGACTTTTGAGCAGGAAGAAGAAATCTTAGATCTGGGAGAGACCTTACAACTCAATGTAATCATACAACCGGCAGACGCATGGAACAAAGAGTTGATATGGGAGAGCAGCGACATCAGAACGGCAACCGTCAGCGCCACCGGATTGGTCAAGGCACTGAAAATTGGCAGTGCCACAATAACCGCAAAAACAAAATACGGCGACATGTCGGCAAGTTGCAAAATAATCGTATCCAAAGGTGTTGTCGTACAACCGTATGAGAACAGCGTTATGATTCAGTGGGAAAGCGACGATGCGGAAAGTTCCTGGAAACTGATACTAACAAAAGGAACCTCAACCGTCAAAGAGATTGTGTCCTCGGAGAAACAATTCTATATCGATGGGCTGACGGCAGGAACAAACTACTCCATCACCATCTCACCCATGACCTCAGACACCACCGAAAGTCTCTCGGTATCATTCACCACCGAGCAGACCAGTGCGCCATACCCCTATATTAAGGGCATAAAAGGCACCTATACATCAGACGAAGAGATTATGCTGACAACAGGAGGTCTGTCGGAAAAATACACAAAAGTGGCATGGACAATAGACGGTAATAGTTATACCCCCACTTCACCGACCACAACCCTATCAGTCGGGCAACACAAGATAGTTCTGAAACTCACCACCAAAAGTGGAAGCACTGAGAACATAGTAAAAGTTATAACCATTAATTAGCAGGAAACGGATATGAGAATAATCAGGAATATAAAAGTTGCGATAGCGACAATAGGTTTGTTGACATTGGTTAATGGTTGTACAAAGACCAATGTTGATAAAGGAGTCTTTACCGAAGAGCAACAAGTTTTTCTCACAAAAACCGATTATGGTGTCTATACGACAAGTCAGTCTACAACATTCACGCCGAAAGACAGTCAGTGGGCTATTAACAAGACCGACCGAGAATCAAGACTACAACGCGACAACATGTCGGCATATGCACACTACACCCTGTCGGAAGAGCCGCAAACCGGCAAAAATGTGACTCTTATCATCTCTTCTACCGGTCTGACTATCCCAACAAAGATGGGTAGTTTCTTGGTGCTGAAAAAAGAGAGTGGCAAACTCTGGTTATGGGACAGTGCCAAGAAGGCAGGCCATCTTATTTATTGGGAATAAAAAAACGGAGCATCCTCGAAAGAGATGCTCCGTTTCATCTTCATAACTCTACAAGCTGTCTGCGACAACCTGTGCGAGATCCACTATGGGACGTTCCGTACCTCGGGCAATCGCCTTCTTACACAACGGACATGCCGTAACAATCTGTGTGGCTCCCGTAGCTTCCAACTCCGCCGCAACCGCATCGGCAATATGGCGTTGTTGCTGATCCGTAATGGCCGTATTGGCCAAACTGCTGCCACAACAAAGAGCATTCTCACGATTATGATTCGGCTCTATAAGAGTACCCAACGAACGAATAATATCACGAGGCTCGTCATAAATACCGCTACCGCGTCCCAATTCACACGGGTCATGATAAGTATAGCTCTCTCCCGTCTTATGCAACACCAGGCGTCCACGTTTGGCCATGCGACGTATATACTCCGAATGGTGCAACACCTCAATCTCGGGCATATCATAATCCTCCTTGAACACTCGCAGACAGATAGGACATGAGGTCACCAACACTTTTATATCGTGATCTCTAAACAACTTCTTGTTATACTCCATCATCTGACGGGCAGCATTCACCGCTCCCGACAACTTCTGAGGACGACCACAACACACGCCTCCGTCTCTGTCGGCAAACCACACATTCTCTCCGACAGCGGCAAAAATCTTCTCCATAGCCTGCATCACGGCAGGTGTCAGCAAGGTCATACAGCCTGCAAAGTAACCGACATTACCCTCTCCCGAAGAACGATCCAAACCATTGATATAATCATATCTCGATTCATCGGCACGGTTTCTCATCTTCGCCCTGCCACTCAATCTCAATGTATTCAAATCCAGTCCCACCGGACATTTCACCTCGCAACGGCCGCACATAAGGCAATTGTCGGCAACCTCTTCCGTCAGCCAACCGTAGCGACGGTCACGAATGGCATAAACCGACTGCACATTATTGATACCCGCCTGTGACTGCAACTGACAAGGATCTATACATATTCCGCATCGCGAACACGCCTGCAACTGAAACTCATCAAGACTGCTAGGTTCGTCTTTCGGCTGCAATTTGTAGTGGCGCAAGAAAATAAGAGGTATCTCCGTAAAAATGTGCATATAACGCGAGAACGGCATCGCCACAAAGAACAGCCCCAAGGCAAACGAATAACACCACCATGCCACATCGTTGCACCATACAATCGTATCCAAAGGCAGTCCGGCCGCTATCATGTTACCCAGCGTTCCAGTCAGGAAACCACCGTTATGCTTTATTGCAGCCATGAAACTCTCTGCCGTCAGGCGCAACGGGAAGATAAACCACAAAGCCGACAGTGCCAGTTTATCGAACAGCACGTGACGGGTAGTCTTCTTCATGCCCAATATTCTCGAACGCAAACGTTTCAGCCATGCCAAAGCCACTCCCGACAACACAAACAACAACAACGCATCCATTATATGCGCCATCATGTGAGGTCCGTCATGAATCTCCGTATCAAAAAAGCGATAAAAAACATGGGCATGCAATGGCGATGTCAGTCCTATTGTCATGGCTGCCTCTACCATTCCCACCGAAATGAGCAGAAACCAACCGAATGCCAGGCTCATATGCATATATCCCAACACCGGATTGACCCTGAATATCTTGCGGTGCAGCAACGACTCCATTACCACCTCCCATGCGGCCTTCAAAGTAGCCGCCGTGGGAATGCCGCGCCATATCATATTCTTCTCCTTGCGCGAAAGGCGGAACACCCAACTACCCCACTTATAAACAATTACAACGAGCAGAAATACCGTACCTACGACAAACGGCAATATGAACGGACTGTAAAACTCTCTCATTTCTTACCCTCCAATTCGCTTTTCAGGAACAACGCCACCGCCCTTGTATTAATTCCGCGCGGACACACCAAACGACATTTTCCGCACAACATACACTTACTTATCTCCTCATACAAGCCCTTATACTCGCCTCTACGCACCAACGTGTGAACACGACGGAAATTAAACTCCGTCAGATTGCCTGCCGTACAAGTTGCCGTACATCCGCCACACGCAATGCAACTCTGCAACTCGGGGAAACGGGTCAAGGTCTTGTTCACAAGGTTCCAATCCGACGTATCCAGATTGACCGAACGAGCCTGCGAAATAGTAAATCCGAAATTAAGTGCCATACGTCTTTCCTCCGCCTATTTAGTCACTCATCTTCTCTATTACTTTCATGGCTGCCGCAACGCCCTCGTTGATGCTCTCGCCAATATTCTTCGGTGCCGTCACCGCACCTGCATAGAAAATATTCGAGCAGCCCGATGCCGTGTTGTTCCAAAACGGATCAAGCGGCTCCATAAATCTGTTGGGGGCTTGTTTAAGACCGCGACAAAGAGCAAAATCCTTGTTGTTCGCACCTGCCTGCATACCTATTATAAGGACAAACATATCCACCGTCATCTTCAACGGACGACCGACCAACGTATCCTCCGCCTTGATCTGTATGCGATTGTCAATCGTGGGACTCGCCTCCGAAATTCGCCCTCTTATGAAATGGATGTTATGCTCCACCTGAGCCTTCTTGTACAACTCCTCGTATCCAGGGCCGAACATACGTATATCCATATAGAAATTGAAAATCTCGCAATCGGGATACATCTGTTTTATCTCTATGGCCTGCTTCACACCCGTTATGCAGCACACCTTTGAGCAGTAACTATTACCCACCTTCTCGTCACGCGAACCGACGCAATGCAAGAATGCCACACGTTTGGGTGCTGTTCCCTGTGCCGTCTGGACACAGTTCTGGTTGAACATTCGTTCAATATCGGCCGTAGTGAATACGTTCTTGTATATTCCGTATCCGTACTCCTCTTTGCGACGTGCATCGAACAACTCATATCCCGTACAAACCACCACCGTATCGGCATAATAGTTCCTTCCGTTCTTCAACATCACACCTTTCGGATTGATTCGTTCCACCTCCTCATTATACAACACTCTGATACCCAACTTGGCAACCGTATTGACAATGGGGTCTACAATATTTTCTCTCGAATCAAACGTCGGAAACAACTTGTGCCAATTAGCCGCATTTCCACCCAGTTGGCTGCTGCGTTCGATAATAAGCGGCTCTATACCCGCTTTTTTAAGCGTGATGGCGCAACTCATTCCTGCCACTCCGCCTCCGACTACTATCACTCTGCCGTCCATATATTATGCTCTTCTTTCTTCTTACTAATAACAACCCAGATTAACCATCGCCTCCTCGGGCTTTCCTATGAATTTTCCGTTCTTGCCCAAATATTTGGTCATCGGATCGTAGGCAATTCCCATCTTGTCCAACATCGGCTCCACATCCACCTGATGCATCTGCAAGCCCAACTCCCACGGCTCATAACCCAGCACCAGACCTGCCAGCTCCTCATACGTCAACACCGGAATACCCTTGCCGTCCTGACCATAGGTTTTCTGCTCCATCTCGGCTATCGTATATTGCCATTTATCCAAGAACATCGAACAACCCGGGCAGTTACAAACAATGAAATCGGGTTTATATGGCGCCATCGACTCCAATTTCTTCTTCGAGTTGGCCACCGAATAGCCTCTGTTGGCCTGCACCAGATAGTTTCTGAATCCAAATCCGCAGCAGTGTCTGCGTTCCGGATAATCCACCACACTTCCACCCCACGACTCAATCATACCGGCCAGCACATAGGGAAACTCCGCACCGCCGATACCAGATTTAGGGAAAATCTTTGCGTAATGGCAACCGATATGTTCCACTCCCTTCAACATTTCGCCCGTATATTTATTCACAAGCGTATATTTTGCATGCTCCGCAATGCGATCTCTATGACGGAAAATGATGTCCGAAGCATGAGCCAGACACTTGGGTTTCTTAAATTCGCGTCCCGTTGCTTTATACAAGAATTCGCGAGTACGTTCCTCCGTCTCGGGGAACTCCGCCCACGTCTCCATCACCTCCGTAAAGATTCCGAAAGTGGTGATGCAGGAGGTTACAAAATTCTCATAACCGGCCTCTGTCATGATCGACATCGCACGGGCAACCACCGTCATGATTGTTTCCAACGGCACCACATCGCCATGATAGCCAATACCCGTACAAGAGGTCAGGTTGGCATCGTCATATATATCAATACCCAAATCCTTTTTCAGTATATTCAAAAACGCTCTCTCCGATGCGGGAAAGAAGTTCTGACGAATACAACTTCTGAAATAAAAGTATTTGTCTTCCGGAATCTCCTTCTGATATGTATTCCAAGAATTACGTTCCATAAGTTCTTGTGTGTGTTAATTGTGATGATTGTGAGTATTACTGTTGTAGGTGTAGACCTCGCGGAAATATTCATCCGTAGCACCATCATAACCCATCTCGCGGGCCTTCTTATCCGAATACTCCTCTATCTTATTGAAAAACTCTTCGCCACCTGTGATTCTGAAAATCTCATGCAACTCCTTCATTGACTCGTCACTGATGCGACGCAATGGACCCGGACCGCTACTACAATAATTAGGTGTAAATTTGGAGTATACATCCTTGTCATGCTTATTTATCCACTCCCATACTGGTCCCTGCTCGGGATGCATTTCGGGTGCAACAAGCGATGGCGTCAGACAATAACCCGTAGCAAGAATAGAATCACCAACCGTTCGCTTAATAGCCAACTGCTGGCGTCCCTTCTCCGACTCCACAAAAAAGCCCAACTTCTGCGACAATGTTCGCAATGATTGAATAATATATCCGGGTGTATTATTTCGGGGACAACGGGGACGACACGACATACACTCACCACAATACCATATCGTATTGCTCTTCATGAGTTGCTCTATTTCATCGTCATTCTTACGTTGCACAATGGACACTATTTGCCTGGGATCGTACTCGTAGAACTCCGCAGCTGGACAAACAGCCGTACAAACGCCACAACCCATACACGCAGTAAGGCCCTCGCGCATACGCACGTCCTGCATCAATAAATCGTAATATTTGCTCATAGTTTCATGTGTAGATTCCATCTCACTTCTTCTCAAATGAAATCTACCGCAAATTTACCCACATTAATCGGATTATAAATAGGTAAAAATACCCAATTTACAGCACAACGAAACGGTCGATTCCCAACTCCGGAAATCGACCGTTATATCCTCTGTTCGAGTAAGTTTCTTATGTGTGTTTCGTGTGTGAGCCTTTTTTCTGACGGTAGCCCTGCCGTTTTACATAGAAATCAGTTTTTTGCGTTACAGTTCCATTTATCGATCCTCTTAGGCATCTTCTCCAATCTCCCAGACGCCTCCCTCACCAAAGAGTCCATCAAGCCACTGATCCATATATCCCGTTCTCAATGCCACATCCAATATCGTGAATCTATGACGGATATAAGTAGCTCTGCGGAACGTCTCCTTCAAGTGAGCCTTCGTAATACCTATCTGCAACGGTGATACCGGAGCTCCGACCAACACCAAACGATGAGCCACCGAAGTATACGGTATCAACTGCGCACTCAATCGGTTACGAATCGAAGGCCAATTATTTTTCAATCTTGTCAGCTGCTCTCTGATCTCCTCCTTGGTGCGATGTTTTGCTTTCGACTCCTGCAAACATATCGACAAAAAGTCGGTATCCGCAAAAATCTCTCTCACGCGTTGCTCCATCACCTCCCATGTAGGCCATGCCGAAACAGCTGCTTCAACATCAAGTTTGCTCATATCGGTTGCCAACATCTGCTCATAGAATGCCGTTACAGCCAACATTCCGATACTTACCTGAAATCCGTGTGAAGGTGTCATGTCGCCAAACTTGTGGTTCTCCATATTCCACACATGGCTGAACTGATGCTCGGCACCCGATGCCGGACGGCTCGATCGCAACGCCTGCATTGCAAATCCGCCCAAAATCAAACCCTCCACCAACATCTCTATGGAGTTAACATTCCCTTGTTTGATACCTTTCGGGTCGGCCAAGGCCTCTTTCAAGCCGCACTGAGTAATATCCCACGCAAACTTATCAATGGTATCAACACCCAATTCCTCTGCCAATATCCAATCGGCGCCCGCCGTCACCTTTGCAAACAAATCAGCGTATCCCGCAGCCGTAAGACGCGACGGAGCAGCCGCAATCACTGCCGTATCAGCCAATATTGCCAATGGCGCATCGCAATCGAAGTCCTGTTTCTCGCCCATATATGTAATAGAAGCACCATGAGATGCATATCCATCCATAGATGCCGCCGTAGCTATGGTCATATATTTCAGACCCGATTTATGAGAACTGAGTTTCGTGAGGTCATTAATAGTACCCGCACCTATCGATATGGGAGCAGCATCGGTCTTTCCTGCAAAATATT
>JAGBHS010000045.1 GCA_017935385.1 Tidjanibacter sp. | reverse complement strand
TGTCGTCTATCGTAGGTCAGAACGGCAATGCCGGCCAGGCAAACTATTCGGCATCAAAAGCAGGTATGATCGGCCTTGCCAAATCTATTGCCAAAGAGATGGGTCCGCGCGGCATCAGAGCAAACTGCATTGCCCCGGGTTTCATCATCACCGATATGACGGCTCAGTTGAGTGCAGAGGTGCAGGAGGGTTGGTTGAAGACCATTCCGTTGCGTCGTGGCGGTAAGGTGGAGGAGGTTGCAAACGTTGCCCTTTTCCTTGCAAGCGATATGTCGTCTTATGTTAGCGGTCAGGTAATCACCGTTAGCGGAGCCATGGCATAATCATTTTGTGCTTCAATAAAAAAGAGCCGGACTTCAATCGAAGTCCGGCTCTTTTGTTTATCTCATTCGCAGCACTACTTGGTCTGCAAAACCACCTCAACAGGTGCAAATTCATCACTCTCGGCAATGAGTTTGATGTCACTCGGCGACTGTCCTGCACGCAGAATCACAAGCGCCGAACCACGATACAACTTACGTTCTTTAACGGCATGCAACTCATGCGAAACGATATTACCGTTGTCAACAGCCACGATTTCGGCATCACCCTCGACACGGAATTTCAGCTGATTCTCGGCACTATGCACTCGGCGACCCTTGCTGTCTACCGCATAGATACGCACATGCTGCAAGTCCATTCCGTCGGCCTGCCAGTTGGCATTATCACTCTCGGCAACGAGTTTCTTCACCTTGCCGGTGGTTTCGATACGATGGCGGGCAACAATCTTTCCGTCCCTCTTGGCTACCGCCTCGATATAACCCGGAGCATACTTAATGTTGTCCCATTTGAGTTTATTCTTATCCTTGCCATCCACGTTCTTCTTAACTCCCTGGCTCTTGCCATTGACAAAGAGTTCAACCTCGTCACCATTGGTATAGGTCATCACAGAGAGCACCTCGCCTTTGGTGCGATTCCAATGCTCGCTCATATGAGCCGTACCCACCTGAACGTCATTCCACAACAAATCCACCTCGTTGTCAATAACACCTATATGTACAACAGGCTCCTCCACAAACATACTCTTCAACAGATATGCCAGCGGTTTGGGCTGCAACGAGAGGTCGAATGAACCTTGCGCCCATCCTTTTGCCGGCCATCCGCCACTCTCGCCAAGATAATCGACCTGACCCCAATAAGCCAATCCGATAACCTTATCGAGATCCATCTCAAACCAGTTGGGACCCATGCCGCTGGTGTTGGCCTCACTCTGATAGAACATCATGTGGGGGAATCTCTTTCCGTCACCCGGGAAGTACATATAACGATAGTTGTAAGAAGCGATGTCGGTTTCGTGTACCAGCGGTGCCGGCAACGAATCGGTCTCCATGCTACGTCCGCGCGGGTGCATTGCAACCGTAATCAGACGGGTATCATCATAACGTTTCAACAGTTCGCGCTGCATTCTGTAAGGAGTTACACCCCAGTCGCCGTAAGGCAGGTTCCAATAGGTCTGCAACTCGTTACCCAAGCTCCAAAAAACAACCGACGGATGGTTACGGTCTCGTTTGATCCACTCCGGAATATCCTTCTGCCACAACTCACTCCACGGAGCACGACCACCGCAGTACTGATCCAGCCACTTGTCATACAACTCGTCCACAACCAAGATACCGTATTGATCGCAAAGATCCATAAACTCCTCGCTGTAAGGGTTGTGTGAGGTACGGATATGATTGATGCCGAACTCTTTGAACAACTGGATGCGTTTCTCTATCGCACGCGGATAGGCAGCAGCTCCTAGCGCACCGAGAGAGTGGTGATTAGCCACACCCTTCAAAAGCACCTTCTTGCCATTGAGTTTCATACCATACAACGGCGAGAACTCAACAGTGCGCACACCGAAAGTATCGCTGACACTATCAACCGCCTTACCGTTCGCATCGAACACCGTTACCGTTGCGGTATAGAGATTAGGATTCTCGCAGTCCCACAATTTGGGATTCTGCAACTTAACATCCTTGAACATATACTCATAAGGAGTCACACGACGTACAAACTCCTCGCTCTGGCGAGCCACCTCATTACCCTGCTGGTCGGTAATGACAAGTTCGGCCTTGATGGGGGCGCGATCAACACTTGCAATCTCTGCCTGCACCTTGATGGTAGCCTCACTCTCCGACACCTGCGGGGTGGTTATATACAGCGGATGACGAGTGAGATAGAGCTGCGGGTTTGTCACAATAACGTTCACATCGCGGAACAAACCACCTCCCGTATACCAACGCGAACTGTTGGGCACACTCGTGTCGGCCTTAACCGCCAATACATTGGGCTGACCGTATTTCAACAGATTGGTGACATCAATCTCAAAACCGACATAACCATAGTCCGTTCCACCGATTCTCTCGCCATTGAGATAGACATCGCCCAAATACATGATACCCTCAAAATCGAGCAATACTCTCTGACCCTTCCATGAAGCTTCGGGAGTAAAAGTCTTTCTATACCAACCAATTCCCATCTCCTTGAAGCCACGACCACTCAAACGGCTTCTTCTATTGGCTCCCGGGTCACTCATGTCGGCACTCTCCGTTGCGGCGGGAGAGACCCACGGCTGTTCAATCTGAAAATCGTGAGGCACGTTCACCGTACGCCACTGGCTATCATTAAAGTTCGGTTGCTCTGCTCCGGCGACATCGCCCAACTGGAACTTCCAACCGAAATTAAAACTCTGCTCTACTCTTCCCTCTGCGAAAGCAACGGCAACCGTAAACAGCATTGCCGACAGAGCCAAAATCATTTTTTTCATACTTTTCGTTCTTATAAGGTTTTGTTAGTAATTATTGTCTGTGGTTATGAAAAATAAAGAACCAAACAAATATACGTTTTTTCTTTTGTCTTTCAAAAGAAACGCACATTTGTTTGGTTCAAATCCTTACGTCCTCTCCTGCTTATCCCAGATACGATTTGAGCAGTTTGCTGCGAGATGAGTGACGCAGACGGCGAATAGCCTTCTCCTTGATCTGACGTACACGTTCACGGGTCAAACCGAATTTCTCGCCAATCTCCTCCAACGTCATTTCGGGACAACCGATTCCGAAGAAATATTTAATGATATCCTTCTCTCTGTCGGTAAGCGTATCCAATGCTCTGTCCACCTCGGTAGCCAACGATTCGTTGATAAGGCCTCTGTCGGCATTGGGCGAATCGGTGTTGACCAATACGTCAAGCAGATTATTATCCTCACCGTCGGCAAACGGAGCATCCACCGACACATGTCGTCCCGACACTCTCAACGTATCCGACACCTTCTCCTTGGGCAGATTCAGCACCGTAGCCAACTCCTCGGGTGACGGAGTACGTTCGTTCTCCTGCTCGAAACGGGCAAATGCCTTATTGATTTTATTCAACGAACCCACCTGATTCAACGGCAGACGCACTATTCTCGACTGCTCGGCCAACGCCTGCAAAATCGACTGACGAATCCACCACACCGCATAAGAGATGAACTTAAATCCACGAGTCTCATCAAACTTCTCGGCCGCCTTAATCAGTCCCAGGTTACCCTCATTAATCAAGTCGGGCAACGACAAACCCTGATTCTGATACTGTTTTGCCACCGACACCACGAAACGCAAATTGGCCTTCGTAAGTTTCTCCAACGCTTCCTGGTCACCCTTCTTGATTCGCTGGGCCAACTCAACCTCTTCCTCAACGGTAATCAACTCCTCCTTACCAATCTCCTGCAAGTATTTGTCCAACGAGTCACTCTCGCGATTGGTAATAGATTTTGTAATCTTTAATTGACGCATCTTAAATATCTCTATTTATTTTAATACTTATAATTTTTGTTTCTTCTCCCTACCGTTGGTCGTAGCACACCCGCCCTTCTCAATGACGGTATAAAAAATGCCCGACCTGCATACATTTGACGAGGTCGGGCTTATAGTTTCCGATCTTACCGCACTATTGTACCAGCGAATAATTCACACTTCTACCATCGGGATAAACACCCTCTATATCGGTAATCTTATCGGTAATTCTGTTCAGGTCATTAACGGAACGTATCTCCATGCCGTTGATGTGGGTGATGACATATCCTCTTCTGATTCTGGCTCTGGCAAGAATACCCTCATCACTGTCTATCGAAACCACCTGAATTCCGTACTTTATACCTAACTCCTTCTTCGTCCTGTCGTTTATTTCGGCAAACTGACCGCCCAACGCCGCAACGGCATCAACCATATCACGCTGAACCAATTCCGCCTTTCCTGCCTTATTACGCAAAACAACATCAAATTGTTTCACATTACCGTTTCTTTTTACCTTAACCGACACTTTATCGTTAGGACGATAGCGTGAGATTATCTCCGACATATCGGCCGAGTTATTCACCTTATTACCATCAATTTCCAACAGCACATCGCCCTCCTTGATACCTGCCGCTGCCGCTGCTCCAGCCGGATCCACCGAGGCAATATACGCACCGCCGATCTCGCTGATGCCGTACTCTTCACCGAACTGCTCAATGAAGGCATCGTTAATTTCCTGATACGACACACCCAACATTGCTCTCTGCACAACGCCATACTCTTTCAGGTCGGTCACCACTTTCTGCACGATAGAACTCGGCACTGCAAACGAATATCCGATATAAGAACCCGTCTGTGACTCGATCAGTGTATTGATACCGATCAGTTCGCCCGCCGTATTGACCAGTGCACCGCCACTATTGCCCGGGTTTACCGCCGCATCGGTCTGGATAAACGACTCAATGCGATACTGGCTGTTGATTGCACCCAGGTTACGCGCCTTGGCGCTCACGATACCGGCCGTAATGGTAGACTGCAAATCGAACGGAGAGCCGATTGCCAGCACCCACTCACCCAATCTCAAATCGTCCGAAGAACCAAACTTCAAGATGGGCAGATTCTCTGCATCAATCTTAATAAGAGCCACATCCGACGTGGGATCCGTACCCACCAACGTAGCATCAAAGGTGCGCTGATCGTAGAGTTTCACTTTCAGTTTGCTTGCCCCCTCAACCACATGGTTGTTGGTAACGATATAGCCATCGGGTGAAATAATCACACCCGAGCCGCCGGCCTTCACCTCGCGAGGTGCATTCTGCTGCGAATAGCCCTGCGGAATACCGAAGAACTCAAAGAACGGATCCATACTTCCGCCATAACGGTTGCTACCCTTCACCAACTGGGTCACCTCAATATTCACCACCGCATGCACCGCATTTTCGGCAGCATAGGTCAGGTCAGGGAACGACTCCTTCTGATAAGATGCGAAGTGGGTCATGCCCGAACCGAACGATACATTTTCTGCTCTCTGATTATACTCTGTTGAATCGTGGCCCGCTTTGTCAGCCACAACATAAGCCGTAGCACCTCCGATGGCGGCAGATGCCAGGACCATACCTACATACAAAAAAATCCTTTTCATAATACTAAAAAATATTACTTAATGATCTAACAAATATTATAATACTATCAAAAGGAAAATCACTCCATAGGCACTCTTTTCTTTTTCTTGACTTGTTGTTTTTACCTATTTAACGTACCCGTATGCGATTTATTGCGAAAAGACCAATTTTTTTCAGGCTTTTCTCTCCTTTTTATTATAACATCCCGTTAAGATACGAGTCAAATCGCTAAAAAACACAACGATAAAACACTCCCAACGGCAACACCTTATCACAAGAGTCGGTCATGCACAATTCACCAAACTGCTCTCTCTTCGGAGCAGGCAACACTCTGTTGGCAGCCGACTTGGCCAGCGTTGCCGACAAGCCCATCGAGTAGAGATTCAGCACCAGAAAACTGTTCTTCGGCTCCAATATTGCCGCACAACACTCCAACAATTCACATATATTGCGTTCCAGCACCCACTTCTCGCCCTCCGGACCACGACCGTAGGCCGGCGGATCAAGAATTATACCGTTATATTTCCTGCCTCTCTTCACCTCGCGACGCACAAATTTCAGCGCATCATCCACAATCCAACGCACTCCGTCAAGCCCGCTTGATGTCATATTTTCGTTAGACCAGTTCACCACCTGTTTCACCGAATCCAAATGGGTGACATCGGCTCCCGCAGCACGTGCCGCCAGCGTCGCACCACCGGTATAGGCAAACAGATTCAATACTTTCGGTTCCGTACCTGCACTCTTCTGAGCAAGTTCCTTCACCGTATCGTGAATAAAATCCCAGTTGGCTGCCTGTTCGGGAAACAGTCCCACATGCTTGAACGAAGTCAGTCCCAGACGCATCTTCAAACGACTCCCTCTGCAATCATACTCCACAAACCACCTGTCGGGCATCTTGGGCGACAACTGCCACCTGCCCTTCTCCTCACTGCCCGCATCGCGGCTGAACACGGCATCGGCACGTTGCGCCCACTTCCTCTCCGAGAGTGATTTGCGCCACATAGCCTGCGGTTCGGGACGACGCAACACATATTTTCCGTAGCGTTCCAACTTCTCGAAATCGCCACAGTCTATCAACTCATAATCCCTCCACAAGGGAAACAACAATTCCGGATTCTTCATCTATACCTATCTCTTTCTTATTACTCTCATCTCACATCGGGCACAATCGAACTCCAATCTGAATCTGTCCGTTCCATGCACCAGCCACAATCCTTCGCGCGAAACGCCCTCTTTTTTCAGGCACATCCCCATCTCGCGTCTTATACAATACCTTGTGCGCATAACCGTCACTCCGTCAAAATCACGACACAGGTCCACACCACGCTCAATATCCTCCACTCCATGGGAACGATAGAACTCCTCGGACAGCGAATTGACCACGTTCTCGGACATAACGAGATTTCGGCGCGGATATTTTATCTCCTTATTCTCCTTGCGGACGTCTTTCTTCGGGACAAGAGCCACGCATCTCTTCTCCAACTCGTCAAGCACCCCGCGTCTCAACTCATTGACCGCAGCGGCACTCACAAACGGCACTTCTCCACAGAATTTCACCTCCACGTCACGCACCGTAAACATCGTTCCGCCACTCTTGGCAGCCGCCGCACGCACCGTATCGGCCACACGTTCGGGATTTCGGGCCACCTCCGCACCCTCCAACGACACACTTCTTGTCACCTCTATACCGCGTTCTTCACATGCCGTCATCTCCATACGACCATCCCCCACCTCAACCTTCACATCCACCGCAACGGTACGCACCGTACGGCCTCGTTCGAGCAGTTGATTAAACCGATGGTCATAATTTCTATATATCTCCGCACCTCGTGTCACGCCCTCCATCTTATTGGGATAGATTCTGGCGCCCTCCACTCGATTCACATTCGTGCCACACAATCGGCCGTCGGTCACGAAACAGATTCCGTCTCCGGCCGCCATATCTCCCTCACCACGGTCCAACTCAAACCAATCTCGCCCCACATTCTTGACACGCCCCATCTGTTCGCCAACCGACTTGGGCGTATCAAACGAAGCCACTCCCTGACGCAGACCGTCAAAGAAATAGACCGAGCCGCTACGAGTGAAACTTTTTGCCAGATCGGGAGTAAAATCAATTCGCGACTCACCGACAGAACTTCGCACATACCCCTCACGCACCCTCAAAGCCTCGTCCACAGCCCGTCGGTATGCCGCCGTAACGTTACGCACATAATTTATATCTTTCAGTCGGCCCTCAATCTTAAACGACGTCACGCCCGCATCTATCATCTCACCGACACGACGAGAGAGGTCCAAATCACGCACCGAAAGAAGATGTTTGCCCCTCACTAGAACACGTCCCGCATCATCAACCAAATCATAGGGCAATCGGCACGGCTGGCTGCATGCGCCCCTGTTGCCGCTGCCGCCAGCCACACTCAGGCTCATGGCACATCTGCCACTATAACAGACACACACGGCTCCATGCACAAAACACTCCAACTCCACATCGCAAGCACGACCCATCTCGCGTATCTCCCTCAACGACAGATTCCTCTCCAACACCACGCGCGTAAAACCGCACTCCGACAAAAAACGTACCTGCTCCACCGACGCATTGAACATCTGGGTGGAGGCATGAAATTCAACACCCTCCAACCCCATGCGCAAATAACACGGATCCTGCACAATGAGAGCATCCACACCCGCAGCCACAATCTCTTGCGCCAACGCCCGCGCCTGCTCCAACTCATGTTCAAAGACAACCGTATTAAGCGTGGCATAGACACGCACTCCGAAACGATGGGCATACTCCACCGTACGGCGAATATCATCAGTCGCATTGCGTGCATCCTTGCGCGCACCAAACGAACTGCCGCCAATATAAACCGCATCGGCTCCACAATCCACAGCGGCACATGCCACCTCGTAATTGCGAGCCGGAGCCAACACCTCAATCTCTCTTATTCGTCTGCCCATAAAACAAAAATAGATATTTTAAGGCACATTTCAAAATCTACGGCAAGGTATTCGGCAAAGCTTTTGTTATCCAATTTTAAGAAAATTTTAAATTATTTTAAGAAAGTGGTTAGAGTGATGGATTCTTCAAAAATTATGCATATATTTGCATCCAGTGAAATATGTCTAATTCATAAATATAAAGAAAAATTATGGCAAAACTTGATTTGACTCAGTACGGTATCAATGGTGCTACCGAGATTCTGCACAACCCTTCTTACGAGGTTCTTTACAACGAGGAGATGAACCCCGCACTGACCGGTTTCGACAAAGGTACACTGACCAATACCGGTGCTGTTAACGTAATGACCGGTATCTACACCGGCCGTTCACCCAAAGACAAATTCTTCGTAATGGACGAGGTTTCGAAAGATACCATCTGGTG
>JAGBHS010000044.1 GCA_017935385.1 Tidjanibacter sp. | reverse complement strand
GTATTTGCAAGCGGAAACGGCAGTAACTTCGAGGCGATAGTGTCGGCTTGTGAACGTGGCGAGATAGATGCGAAGGTGTGCATAATGGTGTGCGATAAGCCTAATGCCTATGTCGTTGAGAGAGCCAAGAGGCATGGCGTGGAGAGTTTTGTGTTTTCTCCCAAGGAGTATGGCTCAAAGTCGGAGTATGAGAACCGTATAATAGAATTGCTGGACGGATTGAATGTTGATTTGGTTTGTCTGGCGGGATATATGCGCGTTGTCGGTGACGATTTGCTGAAATGTTACGAGGGAAGAATGATTAATATTCACCCCGCATTGTTGCCGTCATTCAAAGGACCGCATGCCATTCAGAGAGCTTTTGACTTCGGCGTAAAGGTGTTCGGAGTTACGGTACATCATGTTACGGCGGAGTTGGATGGTGGAGAGATTATCATGCAACGCGGCTTTGAGTACTATGGCGACGATGTCGATGAGTTGGAAAGCAAAATTCATGCAGTGGAACACGTGCTGTTTGTTGAGGCTATAAATAAGGTGTTGGAAACGAAATAAAAATAAAATAATATATATCTATGAGAGCTTTAATAAGTGTAAGTGACAAAAACGGAGTAGTAGAATTTGCTCAGGCATTGAAAGGTTTGGGTTGGGATATTATTGCGACGGGCGGAACCATGAAGTTGTTGCAGGAGAAGGGTGTTGAGGTTATCAACATCAGCGATGTGACAGGTTTTCCGGAGATTTGCGACGGTCGTGTTAAGACGTTGCATCCGAAGGTTCATGGCGGTCTGTTGGCACGTCGCGACGATGAAAGCCATTTGCAGGCGCTGAGAGAGAACGCCATTGAGTTTATCGATATGGTGTGCGTTAATCTGTATCCTTTCCGCAAGACCATTTCGCAGGAAAATGTAACGATGGAAGATGCCATTGAGAATATCGATATCGGCGGACCGTCTATGTTGAGAAGTGCTGCAAAGAACTACAAGGATGTGACAGTTGTTTGCGATCCGGCTGATTATCAGACAATCCTGAATGAGATCAAAGAGGGTGGAAACACCTCGCTTGAAACCCGTCTGAAACTGTCGGCAAAGGCTTATACTCACACGGCAGAGTATGATATGTGCATTTCTACATTTATGCGTGAGAAAGCCGGTTTGAGTGAGAAATTGTTCTTGGAGTTCGATCTTGCGCAGCAGCTGCGTTACGGTGAGAATCCCCATCAGAAGGCCAAATTCTACCGTCAGCCCAAAGAGGTTCCGTTCTCGTTGGCTTATGCAGAGCAGTTGAACGGCAAAGAGTTGTCGTATAACAATATTCAGGATGCCAATGCGGCATTGTGTATCGTAAGAGAGTTTGACGAGCCGTTCTGTGTCGGTTTGAAACACATGAATCCTTGCGGAGCCGCTATCGGAAAAGATGTTGCAGACGCATGGAACAAGACCTACGAGGCAGATAAAGTAAGCATCTATGGTGGTATTGTTGCAACCAACAGAACCATTACTGCCGAGGTTGCCGAGGCTATGAAACCTATCTTCTTGGAGATTGTTATGGCTCCCGATTATACCGATGAGGCATTGGAGATTTTGAAGAGCAAGAAGAATCTGCGCGTGATGAAGGTCAATATGAACAAATCGGATGTTGCAGAGATGAAATACGTTAGTGTAAACGGTGGTTTGTTGGCACAGGACGACGATATAGAAACGTTGAAAATTGAGAACCATATGTGCGTTACCGACGTGAAACCCAGCGAGAAACAGTTGGAGGACATGAACTTCGGTTGGAGAATCGTGAAACATGTGAAGTCTAATGCCATTGTTGTTGTGAAAGATGGTGTTACGATGGGTGTCGGTGCAGGTCAGATGAACAGAGTAGGCTCGGCAGAGATCGCACTGAAAGAGGCTAAGGCAAACGGCGCAACGGGCGATCTGATTTTGGCATCAGACGGATTCCTTCCTTTTGGCGATACTGTTGCAATGGCTGTTGAGTACGGCGTTACCGCAATCGTACAGCCTGGTGGAAGTATCCGAGATGAGGAGTCTATCGAGAAGGCCAACGAGAAAGGTATCACCATGCTGTTCACCGGCATGCGTCACTTCAAACATTAATAGAACAGTCCGCGAGGATATACATATATATAAATAAGTATAAAAAGAGAGAGAACGGAATGAAAGTATTGGTTATCGGAAGCGGCGGCAGATGTCATGCTATAGTTGATGCGCTGACAAGATCGTCGAAGGTTTCGAAAATATATTGCGCGAAGGGAAATGCTGGTATTGCCTTGCAGGCCGAGTGCGTTAATATCAAAGAGACGGATGTTGAGGCATTGAAAAACTTTGCCATTGAGAATGCTATTGATTTGACCGTTGTGGGTCCCGAGGCTGCATTGGCAGTGGGTGTTGTCGATAGTTTCAGAGAGGCAGGTTTGAAGGTGTTCGGTCCGACAAAGAGTGCTGCCCGCATTGAGTCGAGCAAAGAGTTTGCAAAACAACTGATGACCAAATACGGTATTCCGACTGCCGGTTTCGAAACATTCACGGAGTTTGATAAGGCATTGGAATATGTCAAGGCTCACTCGTTACCCACGGTGTTGAAATATGACGGCCTTGCAGCTGGTAAAGGCGTTGTGATTGCCGAAACCATGGAGGAGGCAGAGGCGGCGTTGAAGGATATGCTGCTGGATGCCAAATTCGGTGAGGGTAAGGTTGTTATCGAGGAGTTCCTGACCGGTCCCGAGTTCTCGTTTATGTGCTTTGTTTCGGGTACGGATGTCTATCCCATGGTGCTGGCGCAGGATCATAAGAGAGCCTACGACAATGATAAGGGTCCCAATACGGGCGGTATGGGAGCATACACTCCGCTGCCGTTCATTACGGAGGAGGATAAGGCGTATGCTTATGAGAAAGTACTGTGCGCTACGGCCGAGGCTATGGTTAAGGAGGGCTGTCCCTTTACGGGAGTGCTGTACGGCGGTTTGATGAAGACCCCTTCGGGAGTAAAGGTTATAGAGTTCAATGCTCGCTTCGGTGATCCCGAAACGGAGGTTGTATTGCCTTGCTTGGAGAGTGATATATATGATATCTTCGAGGCAATAGCAACAGGTCGCAAGATTGAGAAGATAGAGTGGTCGGACAAGGCAGTGATAGGTGTGGTATTGGCATCGAAGGGCTATCCGGGCGACTACGAGAAGGGGTATGCTATTGAGAATCTGGAAAACGTGGACGGCAAGATGTACCACATGGGTACCGCGCTGAAAGATGGCAAGATCGTTACGGCAGGCGGTCGTGTGATGATAGTTGTCTGCATGGGCGACGATTTGAAGGCGGCACAGGACAAAGTGAATGCCGAGGTGGCAAAGATAGAGTGCGAAAATCTGTTCTATCGTAAGGATATCGGCTCGAAGGCTTTTAAGAAAATTTAAGGAGCAAAAAAGGAATCGTAAAAAATAGGTATGGTAATAAGCGGAAAAGAGTTGGCAGCCGAACTCAAAGGCAAAATGGCTGAACAGGTGGCCGGTTTCGAGGAGAAATACGGTCGTGTGCCTCACCTTGTTGTGATATTGGTGGGCGAAGATCCGGGAAGTGTATCTTATGTTACGGGCAAGGCGAAAGCCTCGGCCGAGGTGGGCATAAAGAATACGACTATCCGTCGCCCCGACACGATTAGTGAGGAGGAATTGTTGGGAATCATTGACGATTTGAACAATGATGACGGCGTTGATGGCATTCTGGTCCAGTTGCCGTTGCCCAAACATATGGACTCGGACAAAGTTATCGCTGCCATACGTTATGATAAGGATGTGGATGGTTTCCATCCGGCCAACACGGCTGCGTTGTGGTTGAAACAACCGTGCGTAAAACCGTGTACTCCGAAAGGAATCATTGAGCTGTTGAAGAAAGCCAATGTTGAGATCAGCGGCAAGAACGCGGTCGTGATAGGTAGGAGTAATATTGTGGGACTGCCCGTAGCCAAGTTGTTGTTGGACGAGAATGCAACAGTGACGGTTGCTCACAGCCGTACGAAGAATCTGGGCGAGGTTACCTCAAAGGCCGATATACTGATAGTAGCCATAGGTCGTCCGATGTTTGTCAAGGGCGACATGGTGAAAGAGGGCGCAGTGGTTATTGATGTGGGCGTGAACAGAAATCCCGAGACCGGCAAGTTGTGCGGCGATGTGGATTTTGCCGCTTGTGTCGATAAAGCCTCGGTGATCACTCCCGTTCCCGGTGGCGTGGGCCCCATGACCATCTGCTGTCTGATGCAGAATACGATAGAGTGTTTCTTGAATAAAATGAATAAAAAATAAATAAAGGGTTAGAGAGTTATGATTGAACGTTATAGCCGTCCGCAGATGCGTAAGGTGTGGACAGAGGAGAATAAGTTTAATGCCTATTTGAAAGTTGAGTTGTTCTCGTGCGAGGCATGGAGCGAGTTGGGTGTGATTCCGAAGGAGGATATTGATACACTTTGGAAAAATGCAGCATTCAATATCGATTGCATCAACGAGATTGAGTTGCAGACTCGTCACGATGTGGTGGCATTCACGCGTGCCGTTAGCGAGACATTGGGCGATGAACGCAAATGGGTTCATTACGGTCTGACCAGCACCGACGTGGTGGATACAGCCAACGGATACTTGATGAAACAGGCAAATGATATTCTGCGCAAAGATATAGAGGAGTTCTTGGCAGTGCTGAAATCTCAGGCTAAGAAGTATAAAAACACTCCCTGCATCGGTCGTACACACGGTATTCATGCCGATATCACCTGCTTCGGTCTGAAATGGGTGTTGTGGTATGAGGAGATGAAGCGCAATATGCAGCGCTTTGAGGAGGCTGCAAAGGGTATCGAGGTTGGAAAGATGAGTGGCGCAGTCGGTAACTTTGCCAATATTCCTCCCACGATTCAAGACTATGTTTGCGATAAGTTGGGTATCGATAGCGCAAACGTATCGACACAGGTTATTCAGCGCGATCGTCATGCCTACTATATGGCTACATTGGCAGTGATTGCCGCTACATTGGAGCAGATGGCTTTTGAGATCAGAAACTTGCAGAGAACCGAGGTTGGTGAGGTTGAGGAAGCCTTCGGTAAAGGCCAGAAGGGTTCGAGTGCCATGCCGCACAAGAGAAATCCTATCAGCAGCGAGAATATCTGCGGTTGCGCCCGCGTGATGAGAGGTTATATGGTTACCTCGTATGAGAATGTTGCTCTGTGGCACGAGAGAGATATTTCTCACTCTTCAACAGAACGTATCATTCTGGCTGATGCAACCATGTTGCTGGACTATATGTTGAGCCGATTCAAAGGTATCTTGGAGAACCTTGTGGTTAAGGAAGATAAGATGCTTGATAATATCTATATCACCAAGAAAGTTATCTTTGCTCAGCGCGTGATGAACGCACTTATCAACAAGGGACTCTCGCGTGAGGAGGCTTACGACACCGTTCAGCCGATAGCTATGGAGGCGATGAAGGAGAAGAACGACTACCAGCAGTTGCTGAAACAGAGCCAGAAGGTGATGTCATATCTGAGTGAGGAGGAGCTCGATTCATGTTTTACGCTGGATTATTATATGAAGAATGTTGATTATATCTACAAGAGAGTTGGTATAGAGTAAGATAGAAACGTATAAACACAAGTTATATAATATTATGGGAAATATTTTGGCTGTTGTCGGTGCCCAGTGGGGTGACGAAGGTAAAGGAAAAATCACCGACTATTTCGCACAGGAAGCCGATGTAGTGGTAAGATATCAGGGCGGAAACAACGCCGGCCATACGATTGTTTTCGACGGTCGCAAATTTGCCTTGCAATCCACTCCGTCGGGAATTTTCAATCCCTCGACCAAGAATGTTATGGCTAACGGTATGGTTATCAATCCTGTGGCACTGTTGGGCGAGTTGGATAAATTGGTTGCGGCAGGAATCGACAAATGGCAGCTGTTCATCTCGAACAGAGCAGCAGTGGTTATGCCTTATCATAGCATGTTGGATGGCGCATACGAGTCGTTGAAGGGCGGCAAACTTATCGGAACCACCAAGAAGGGTATCGGTCCTGCTTATGCCGACAAGTATAACCGTATCGGTATCCGTATGGGCGATTTATTGGACAAAGAGTACTTTGCTCAGCGTTTGGAGGATGCTTTGCAGGTGAAGAATATGGAGTTGCGCATGTTGGGATTGCCCGAGTGTGATTTCCAGACTATTTATGATGAGTATTGTGCGGCTGGTGACAGACTGGCTCCCTATATTTGCGATACCTCTGTTTTGTTGAACGATGAGATAGAGAAGGGATCAAGAGTGTTGTTTGAGGGTGCACAGGGTGTGATGCTCTGTATTGAGAACGGAACATTCCCGTATGTGACCTCATCGAGCCCTACGGCTTCGAGTATACCCGTCAATGCCGGTATAGCTCCGCGCTATATTACCGATGTGCTCGGTGTTGGAAAGGCCTATTGTACCCGAGTGGGCGAGGGTCCGTTCCCCACCGAACTGCTTGATGAAACGGCTCACTACATCAGAGAGAGAGGACATGAATATGGTACCGTTACGGGACGTCCGCGCAGAGTGGGTTGGTTCGATGCAGTGGCAATGAATCATGCGCGTCGAGTTGCCGGCTTGAACAGAATGGCTCTCATGTTGTTTGATGTTTTGTCGGGTTTGGAGAGTGTTAAGATTTGTGTTGCATATGAGTTGGATGGCAAACAGATAGACTATGTACCCTCGACCATATCGGAGTTGTCGCGTTGCAAACCGGTGTTGATTGAGACCCCGGGTTGGAAGGAAGACATCACCGCCATGACGTCATATGATGAACTGCCCGAAAATGCAAAGAAATATATTGAGTTGGTTGAGAAAGCCACCAAGTTGGATGTTTCTATCATTTCGGTAGGTCCCGACAGGAACCAAATTATTTTGAGATAAATTATCATACGGCAAAGAAATTTTGAGCAAGCTCAACTTCTCTGCTCTCGGCTTTCGCTGTTTTTGTGTAAAGTCTAAATATAAAAGAATATGAAACGACTAATTACTACGCTGATTTTGAGTGTTATGACAATTGGAATGACTGTTGCCGCCGAGCCTATTAAGTTGAATGCCCCGAGCAAAAAGCGTGGAGCTACGTTGCAGGAGGCTTTGTGGAATAGAAAAACCGTACGCGAGTGGAGCTCAAAGGAGTTGAGTAAACAGGATTTGTCGGATTTGTTGTGGGCCTCGGTGGGGCAGAACCGTCCCGATGGCAAAAGAACCGCCCCGACCGCAATGAATCGTCAAGAGGTCAAGGTCTATGTGCTGACCGACGAGGCGGCGTATCTCTATGATGCCAAGGCTCACATGTTGCAGCCGCTTACTGATGGCGATTACAGAATGGGTTGTAGAGGCAATCAGGCACCGGTTGATCTGGTAGTGGTGGTTGATGAAGAGTGGAGATGGTCAGGCGTGGACAGCGGCTATGTGGCTCAGAATATCTACCTTTTCTGCGCGGCAAACGGAATGGGAACCGTTTCGTGCGGCATGGGCGAAGATGCTAAGTTGCGAAAAGTGTTGAAACTCGATGAGAAACAAGCCTTCGTATTACACAATCCGGTGGGCTATTTGAAATAAGAGATTGAACCTAAAAAGAGAGGGCGGACAAATAAACAGGTGTCCGCCTTTTTTGTGTCATATTAGAAATAGTGCAATAACTCCCACAAAAAGAGCAGAAAAAGTAATTAAAAGAGAAATAAAAAATAAAAATTATTAAAAGATGGTTGTAAATAATGAATTTTGACTATCTTTGCATGCCCAAAAATATGGGTTAACGTAAACAAAAACAACAAGTATTAATTAAAGTTACAAGAAGTGGATTCTATTAGCTACAAAACAATCTCGGCCAACGCGGCTACCGTTCAGAAAGAGTGGTACGTGATTGACGCAGAGGGCGAGGTTTTGGGAAGGCTCGCTTCTCAAGTCGCGAAGATTCTGAGAGGCAAGAACAAACCGAGCTACACTCCTCACGTTGATTGCGGTGACTATGTTATCGTGATTAACGCTGATAAAGTGAAGCTGACAGGTAAGAAGTTGACCGATAAGGTCTATGTACATCACACCGGCTACCCTGGAGGTCAGCGTTTTGCAACACCGGCAGAGCGTCTCCAGAATAAGCCCGAATTTCTGGTAGAGAATGCCGTTAAGGGTATGTTGCCTAAGACACGCCTCGGTTCGGCTATTCTGAAAAATTTGAAAGTTTATGCAGGTGCAGAGCATCCTCACACCGCACAGACTCCTAAAGTTATTAAGTTAAACGAGATTAAGTAAACACTATGGAAGTTGTAAACACCGTTGGACGTAGAAAAGCTGCTGTGGCACGCGTTTACGTAAAGCCGGGAAATGGTACGATCACCATCAATCGCAAGCCGTTGGAGGTATACTTTCCGTTGGATATTTTCCAGTACGTTGTAAAACAGCCTTTGCTGGTATTGAACGCAACTGAGAGCTACGACATCACCATCAATTTGGTAGGTGGCGGTATTCACGGTCAGGCTGAGGCTGCCCGTTTGGGTATTGCAAGAGCATTGTGCGAGATCGATGCAGAGAACCGTCCCGTGCTGAAGAAGAACGGCTTCATGACGCGTGACCCGAGAGAGGTTGAGCGTAAGAAACCGGGTCAGCCGAGCGCACGTGCTAGATTCCAGTTCAGCAAACGTTAATTTATTACGTTCACGAATTGTACGGATGTGGTTCGAAACCACGAAGACCAAAAGAGATATATTGTTACTTCGTAGTTGCCCATCCGCGAAAAACCGACAAGATTACCCAGGCGTACTACTTGTTGGTTGACAAAGAGAATTAAAATTAAAAAAGAAAAAAGATTAGAAATGCCTAGAACAGATTTTAATCAGCTTTTGGAGGCCGGTGTTCATTTCGGTCATCTGAAAAGAAAATGGAATCCCAAGATGGCTCCTTATATTTTCATGGAGAAGAACGGGATTCATATCATCGACTTGCACAAAACTGCAGTAAAAGTTGATGAGGCGGCAGCAGCTATCAAACAAATCGCAAAGAGTGGTCGCAGAGTATTGTTCGTAGCCACCAAGAAACAGGCGAAAGATATCGTTGCCGAGAAAGTAAGCGCGGTGAATATGCCCTATGTTACCGAGAGGTGGCCGGGCGGAATGCTTACAAACTTCCCCACCATACGTAAGGCCGTTAAGAAGATGTCAACCATCGATAAGATGACCAACGACGGTACTTATGACAATTTCTCAAAGAGAGAGAAACTCCAGATCTCACGTCAGAGAGCAAAATTGGAGAAGAACCTTGGTTCAATCGCCGACCTGACTCGTCTTCCGGCAGCATTGTTTGTTGTTGACGTTCAGAAAGAGGTTAACGCAGTACGCGAAGCAAAACGTTTGAGTATTCCGGTATTCGCAATGGTTGATACTTGTTGTGACCCTACCGACATTGATTACGTTATTCCGGCAAACGACGACGCTTCAAAGAGTATTTCGTTGATTCTCGATATTATGTGTGGAGCAATTTCAGAAGGTCTGGAAGAGCGCCGCATTGAGAAGGAGAAAGAGGGCGAAGCTCAGGAAGATAAAGAGGCTAAGGAGGCAAAAAGAGAGGCAAAACCCCGCATCAAAAAAGCGGTAAAGGTTGAGACCAAAGCCGAGGAGCCCGCAGCAGAGGCTGCCAAAGAAGAGTAATAAAGTTAAATCTACAAAAAGTAAATTACTATGCAGATTACAGCAGCTGATGTAATGAAACTGCGCAAAATGACGCAGGCCGGTATGATGGATTGCAAAAACGCACTCAACGAGGCAAACGGCGATTTTGAGAGAGCCGTAGAGATTATCCGCGAGAAGGGTAAATTGGTTGCCAGCAAACGTGCGGATCGCACCGCTACCGAGGGTGTTGTTGTTTCAAAAGTGGTTGGTAACAAGGCTTACCTCGTTTGCCTTGCTTGTGAGACCGACTTCGTAGCAAACACCGAGGGTTATGCACAGACCGTAAATGATATTCTTGATATTGCAGTTGCTAACGACGCTATCGACAGAGACGCTTTGCTCGCTTGCACAAACGCAGAGGGTCGTACCGTTGCCGATTTGGTTACCGAGAAATCGGGTCAGACCGGTGAGAAATGCGAGTTGGCTTGCTATGAGCGCATTGAGTCAGCGTTTGTTGCTCAGTACGTTCACTTCAATAAGAAACTCGGTACTATCCTTGGTTTCAACAAGGAGGTTCCCGCAGAGTTGGCACACGAGGTATGTATGCAGGCTACCGCTATGGGTCCCGTATCTATCTCTGCAGCTGATTGCCCTGCCGATGTTATTGAGAAAGAGCGTAAGATCGGTTTGGAGCAGGCTCGTTTGGATGGCAAACCCGAGGCTATGTTGGAGAAGATCGCTGACGGTAAGGTGGCAAAATTCTTGAAAGAGAACACCTTGTTGGAGCAGCCTTCAACCAGCAATCCTAAGGTTAGCGTTGCTCAGGTGATTAAGAATGTTGATGCTGAGGCAACCGTTATTGCTTACAAACGTTTCTCATTGAACGACTAATCATTCAAGTGAGTATAAAGAAAAGAGGACTCCATGCGGAGTCCTCTTTTTTTATGGTTTATTTTTCAGTCGGAGCAAAGATAGGAGAGATTATTTCTGCCCTGTTTTTTCGAAATATTTATCTATCACCAACAGCGAAATCAATTTGTTGAGTCTGTTGTTACGATACGGTTTGATGTAATCGTGTGCGTGCTGAATAATCTCCTCGGCCTTTTCGGGATGCTGAATGTAGTAATTCAATTTCTCTTCAAGGTCGGAATAGTCGGGTTTGATGGCCACGTAATGATAGTCAGGAATGAGAGTACCCTCCATAAACCAGGTTTCATATGTGGGCGGCGGCATAACGGCCAATGAGTTTGACGACATTACCCATTTGAGATTGGTGGCTACATCATTTCCCTCAATGCAAAGTATGAACTTAAAGTTGAGATGATGTGATATTGTACACGGTTTTGTAAACCATTCGGGATGTTTCGGATTGTTGGGTTTTGTGTTGCCCAGATCACACATAGGATGGTTGAAATACATTTCCCAGAATCGATAGCGGTGAGGCTGGTCCACGTAGGCACGCCCGATGAGCATATCTCTCTTCTCTTTGAATGGGATGGTGTCTTTCACGAACATGAAGTGGCGTTTTTTATCCAACGACAGCACCACCGAATTTGCATTATTGCCGGCAATGGGACGACTTTTAACGAAGGTTGGTGTATCGGGAACGGTGGTTATGTCGCCGAAGAGGAATCCGGCACGCAGTTTCTGATCAAAGAATCGCATGTATTCGTTGGAATCAAAAACGTATCGTGAACCCGATTTCTTGTGCCCGTTCAGATTGACTCCCAATTTGTTGTGGCCGATGGGATGGATTTTTACATCATCTGTATCGTGTAGTTCAACCGTGCCTTCCAATTTGTTGTAATAATTGACGCGACGCATCACCTCGTTACGTTCACTTTCGGTCATGCGTGCCAATTGAGCATTGAGGTCGGGTTTGCACCAACGAGCCAAGAAACGCGGTTGATAATAGTAAAACAACTCTTTGACGAAATATTTCGTGCTGCTGTTTTTGAATTTTCTTGATTCGATGAATTTCTTTAATCCCATAAATTTCGGTCTATAAATGTTGTGCTTCTACAAAGATAATATTTTTTTGTGGAGAATAGTCCTGTGATAGGGGAGTTATTTTAGTGCGTAGAAAAAATAATGCAGAGCCGTTATTATAGACCCTGCATTAACTTGTTTGATATGTTCCCGATGTTATTTTACGGCGATACTTTCAATCTCCACCTTAACACCCAGCGGCAGTTTTGCCACCTGATAGCATGCGCGTGCGGGCATATCTTTCTCGAAATATTTTGCATAAATGGCGTTCATTGCAGCAAAATTGTTCATATCGTCAAGCAGAACGGTTGTTTTTACGACATTGTCATATGAGCAACCGGCCTCTTTGAGGATGGCGCCTATATTCTCCAACGACTGGGTGGTCTGCTCCTCGATAGTTTCGGGAATGTTGCCTGTGGCGGGATTTACGGGAACCTGCCCCGAGATATAGATTGTTCCGTTTACTTCTATTGCCTGCGAATAGGGACCGACTGCCTTAGGCGCATTGGGAGTGCTGATAACTTTTTTCATAATCGTGTTTTGTTTTTTTTTGTGTGAAACAAAGATACGGAATAAGTATTAAAAATTCAAACAGCAAGCCGAACTGGTTTGAATTATTGTAAAATGCTTGTTTAAGATGCTATAAATGTGTATCTTGTGGACTGAAAACAAAACTCAATTATGAAGAAAACAAAAATTATCGGAATCGCTGTTGCCGCAATGTTCCTTGCTGGATGTTGCAATGACGGCACAAAGCAGACGGGTTTGCAGCCTGTTTCTTTTGAGGCGGTGGATATGCGTGGAGAGTTGGCTGCGCGTGTTGCACGTAATTTTGATCGTTTGGAGATGGACATGTATCAACCCGACTCCATCTTCAAGTCACAGCTCGCCAAGACATGGCCTGGTGATGCACAGGGGCGTGTTGTGTTGGGCTTGGTGGTGGATTCGCGTTCGTCAAAACGCACTCCGCTTTACTTGGAACAGATATTGGCGGCTTATCCCGACAATATGAATGAGCAGGGATATTTCGGTCCGCTGTTTGACGGTATACTAAACGAACAACAACTCTCCGGAAACGGTTGGGTCCTACGAGGGCTGTGTGAGTACTATGAGTGGACCCGGGATGAGAAAGTATTGGCCATGATAACCAACATTGTGGACAATCTTTTCATGAAGGGCAAGGGGATGTACTCTAATTATCCCATCGATCCGGCCGACCGCAAGAAGAATCTGGGTGATGCCATTGGTGACATTGTGTATAGTGACAATGAGTGGATTCTCTCTTCCGATATAGGTTGCATTTTCATTGGAATGGAGGGTATGATTCATGCCTACAAGATTCTGGGGCGCGAAGATATGCGTGAGGTTATAGAGGAGATGATGGCGCGTTTCTTGGAGATTGATTTGGTTGCCATCAAGGCGCAGACCCATGCTTCGCTTACGGCATGTCGCGGTTTGATTCGTTATGCCGAGATTACGGGACGTACCGAACTGATTGAAGAGGCTGCCAAACGTTGGGAACTGTATTGTGAGTATGGCATGACGGAGAACTATGAGAATTACAACTGGTTTGAGAGATATAATACATGGTCGGAGCCGTGTGCGGTGGTGGATTCATATATGGTTGCCATGCAGTTGTGGAAACATACGCGAGATGCTCGTTATATCGATCAGGCCGAGTTGATTTATTATAACGGTTTGTGCCATTCTCAGCGATTTAATGGCGGTTTTGGTTGCGATTTCGGACCGGGCGAGGCGCGCCATTCCCACTCGTTGGAGGTGCGTACCGATGAGGCTCATTGGTGCTGTACGATGCGTGGTGCCGAAGGTTTGGCGAGTGCCGTTGCATATAGCTACTTTACCGAGGGCAATGCTGTTTATGTGCCGTTCTATCATGAAAGCAGCGTGACGATACCTATGGGCCGTTCACAGATGCGTATGAGTCAGACGACGCAGTATCCGTTTGACCATAGTGTTCGTTTTGAGGTGGAGGAGGCCGCAAAGGGTAGTGTGGCATTGAATCTTCGTTTACCGGTCAATACGGTCAATCATCAGCTGGTGGTAAATGGCGAACCGACCGCGTTTGAGGTAGTTGGCAATTTCGCTGTTCTGAATCGTGAGTTTGCAGCGGGTGATGTTGTTGAGTGGAATTTCGAGCCGGTAGCCAAGATTGAGAACAGCGCTGTGAATGCTTATAATACCAAGTCTGATCAGTATAGGGCGTTTTACGGTGTGTTGTTGCTCGGCAATGACGATGGCGAACCGATAGAATTGGATGGCACGGAGAGTATTGTTCGTACGGGCGAAAGATCATTTACGGTTGGAGAGCAGACGCTGACAACAGTCTATCATTTGATGGATCCGGAGGTGTGGAGTAATACTGATTATCATAAACAGATGCTCTTCTAGTGGCAAATGATTTGTAAAAAAACACCCCGATAACTCGGGGTGTTTTTTTGTGGTTATAGAACTTACTTCGTCATTTCGATGAGCTGGTCAACGGGGGTGAGATAGAGATCCATGTGACCATCGGCATTGTTAGCCGTAGAGATAACGTAACGACCGTTCATTACGAAGTGAGGATGAGGATCGGGATGGAGTCTTGACTGTTTCTCTTCCGGAACCAACGGTTCGCGGGTAGAGTACAACCAAACGTATTTGTCGGTCTCGCGGTTGTAGAAAGCCACACGCCATTTACCGCCTCTCCACCATTTCTCGGGAGCCTGGTCAATTACAACATATTTGTTGTCGGGAGAACAACTGTTGTGGCGCGCACCTTCAACAGCGGCCCAAACCTCCTGTTCGCCTGTTTCAAGATCGTGGTGATATACGCATTGCTCGGGAACCATCCAGCCGTGACCGCACCAAGAAAGACCTTTGCCGTCATCATCCCAAATCTCATGTGATGCAAAGTTGATGTCCTCGGCGGGGATGAGAGTCTTTTCTCCTTTACGTACAAGCCACATTCTGGGATACCAACCTGTTTCTTCCTGGAAAGCTTTTCCTTTTGCATCCCAAGCCGACTCCCATGCGCAGAGAGCTAATGAATCATCGGTAGGATTGAGCTGACCGTGGTTACAGTTCCAATCGGTTTCGCCCCAAAGATCCCACTCGCCTGTTTCCAGATTGAGCATACCTTGTATGTAGCGGCTCTTACCCTCCTCTGTTCTTATTTCCGTATCGAGGAAAGCTTTTTTTCTGTCCATTGTGAGGGTCAGGTGGGTTGCAAGTCTGGCAATCCTACCCAAAGATGAGAGTTCCTCGGGAATATCGCAAAGCTTCACTTCCACTTCGGGGTTAGCAAAGTCGCGACGGAAGAAACCTCTATTGGGGTCACCATAAACCATGTAGTTCTGTTTACACTCAATGTAGGGTGTCATTCCTGCGGGGCCCATGTCATATACGGTATCGGTTTTCAGGTCGGCCAACATTTGGCGACGAGCACCCATATTCTCTTTCAATTCATTGCCTTCGTTGTACCAGAAGACGAGATAGCGTCCGTCTTCGGTCATTGATTTAGAGATGAAATAGAGAGATTGTTTGTTGTCATCTGGTGCGCCATAGTTCAGAGCATAAGAAACAACTCCCGATACGGGATCCACTCTCTCCTCAAAGAGTGAAGATTTCTCCGGATAGAAAATTTCTTGAGAGTCGTTGCATGCACAAAGTGTTACGGTTGCGCACACAAGTGCAAGTAATTTGGTGATAGATTTCATTTGGTTAATGTTTTTTTGATTGGTTTGAAAATAGTTCTATGCGTTACAAATATATAGAAAAAACGGTCAGATTGCAAAATATAATTTATTCGCCATGGGGGTGTAAAAAATAAAAACGCAGAAAAACTATTCTGCGTTTTTATCGGTTGCCCACAAGGGCATTGGTTTTGATTCGATGATTAATCGGTGTATACCTCGTTGCGAGGAATCAGCTCATCAAGATTTGCAGTGCCGAGAGCCATGATTGCCAACGCAACAGCGGCTTGTTCCTGATATTCGGGGAAACTCTCCGTATATGTGTCACGGATAGTATGCCAGATTTCGCCGTAGTTGAAGTCGTAGCCGAACGAGTCACTCTCACGCATACCGAGTGTGGGAACGCCCTGCATTGCAAAGATGGTGGCGTCGGTACTTCCTGCACCGGTGGGGCGCTTCCTGGGGGTAAGTGCGCTGACCTCGAAACCTATTTCGGGATAAATCTCACGCAACGGCTCGCTTATCTTCTCATACTCATCAACCAACGATGCGGGTACACTGATGCTGTCGTAAGCCAACGGTCCACCGTCGCGGTTGAACATGTTAGAGATTTTGCCCAATTCGTCGTTGTGAGCCTTGGTCCAAGCCTCGGCGCCCAACAGACCGAACTCCTCGGCTGCAAAAAGGATGAAATAGATTGAACGTTTGGGTTTTGCTCCTGCCTGAGTCAGCATACGAGCTGCTTCGAGTGTTGCCGAACAGCCGGAACCGTCATCCACGCCGCCCGTAGCTACATCATAAGCATCTAAATGGCCGCTGATGATAACACTCTCGTCGGGTTTTTCCGAGCCCTTCATGCGAGCCACCACGCTGTGATATTTAACGGGACCCATCTTGAAGTGGTTGCGGATTTCAAATTCAAGATATACGTCACGACGTTCCGTAACCATACGTTTGATTTCGGCAAACTGATGTTCGTCGAGTTTGATGTCGGGAACGGTGGGCAGAGTTTCGAATGTGATGTCGGGATTCTTAACCACGCCACGATCGTAGAGAGCTCTGATGGGCTGAGCAGCAGGCTGGATGATGCCCAGAATGCCGGCGTCAACCATCTGGCGATACATTACGCACGGCTCTGCATTGAGGGGCAACAGCTCCTCATTGGTGCCATTCTGACGGTTACGCATCATGATTTCGCGATTCTTGGCCGTCGTTTCCTCTATCTCGGCCAATGCTTTTGCGCGTCTTGCATCACCGGCCTCCGACGAGTCAATCGCCCAACCGGTACTTTTGCTATCCAACAATACCCAAGCACCTTTCAATGCGCCTTTTACGCGATCAAATTCAGCTTGTGTGCGAGGTTCAAGGATTACGTGACCACGCTGAACGCCTTTGGTTCCCGACGTGTATGACGGGGTTGCAAATTGAAGTGTGGTGAAGGGTGCATCGCCACCGAGCATGCGGCCCCACCAGGGACCTCTGTTGAATCCTACTCCGAGTACTCCTACTTCCTCCAATTCGGCCTCCAAACCCCAACTGCGGAACTGTGCGAGAGCCCATTCGGCTGCATTGTCATATGCATCCGAACCTACCAGACGACCGCCGAAACGATTGCTCAACACGTCGAGGTGTTGCATGGTGCGGTTGTCATTTTTTGCCATTTCGGCTATCTTTTTCACTGCTGCATTCTGTGCAAATGCACCCAGTGAACCGAAAAGCAGTATTGATAAAACAATTAATTTCTTCATCTTTTCTTTTGTGTGTCTATGGTTTTACGTTTGTTGTGAATTAGTTTTCGGGTGAGAACATGGGATCCCAGGGTGGGAGCATGGTCGGCTTTTGGTTGAGCAATTCGAGCACGTCGGCCGGAATGTATTTCTTCTCCACAACCACGCGGAACATATATTCGTTGAACCACTCGTCGGTCATGATGAGGCAACCTTTGTAGCCCGAGGCAGCACCCCAACTGTTCTCCACCATCCATTTCTTGGGTTGGCCCTGCTCGTCGAGATCTACTGCAATGAGCGTCATGGCGTGGGTAGAGCCGCTGGCGAATGTCTGTATGCGTTCGCGTTTATCCATGGGGAAGTCGGTGGCAAAGAGTGACTCATAGTCCAGATTTGCCAAATCGAGAGTCCCTTTTGCGCTGTTCATGTATTTGTTTACATCGCAAGAGAAATACATGGCGGTGTTGTCTTTGATAGATGCAATCGCCAGCTCTTTCACGCGTTCGATAGGCAGATTTATGTAGAGCCAGTTCTCACCGTCATATACATGGCGGTCATACTCAATCTCGTACACTTTGTTATACTCTCTGGTGGGATCGTTCATGATCATGACATAGTTGTTTTCCAGGTCCTCGCCCAGATACTCCTCATAGAAACTTTTCGGGGTATAGGTTTTGGTGCTTACTGCGTTGCCGGCCTTGTCGTAGCGGGTCCACTCAAACTCCATGGGCGGCTCACCCAAACACTCTACCAGAATGCGATAGATTTCGGTCAGCATTTCGGTTTTTCTTTCTGCCATTTTGTTGGGTTTCAGGTCGCGCAATTCGAGAGCATACTGACGCAGTTTGAGTTTAAGAATCGTACCCATCTGTGAGGTGTTGTTGCTCTGATACGTCTCTGCCATCACCTCTTTGGGAACGGCACCGTATTTCATGATGAGGTTCGAAACGCCGGTGAACTGACCTCCGTCACCGATCGGGTTTTTAAGCAACCACTCCACTTTGCGATCCGTGATGTCCAACTCGCGGGTGTCGATTATGGCCTGCAAGAAGAGATTTGATTTCTCCAACAGATCATAGAAAGAGTTGTAATTCTGCGAGAACTCGAAAGAGGGCAGGTCGTGTTTCTGAATCATTTTTGATCTCAATACGTTCAAACCGGTGAACAACCAGCAACGACCCGACGATGCCTGATCCGTGATCCCGTTTGTGGTCACTTTGTGTGAAAAGTGAGTGTCAATCATTGAGAGGTTGTCCGAGTTGGTGGACAGAGCAGCGATTGAGTTTCTTGACAGGGCGTTTTTAGCGGCTTTCTGTGCCTGCGTGCCACTATATCCGGTACGGATTTTGGCCAGCATCTCTTCGCTGATACCGCCGTCGGGAGCCTGTGCACTCGCCAATGTGCCGAACATCACTAGTGCGGCGCATAAAAATAAAGTTTTCTTCATCTCTTTTGTTTTTTAGTTTCTTATTTTAGAAATTTTTTGTTGCGTTATTGCTCTTCGGTTCGTTTGCCCCAAGAGGTGTGTGTTATAAAATCTTTTTGACCAATCCGAACATTTTGTAGGGCATGTAGCGGAACGGAAGATCCAACCATGTGGGTGTGATTACCACCGAACGGTAATGAGAGAATGCCTTGTAGCTCTCCTTGCCGTGATAGTGACCCATACCAGAGTTGCCCACTCCTCCGAACGGTATGTTTTCGTTGGCGATGTGCATGATGGTGTCGTTCAGGCAGGCTCCACCCGACGAGGTGCGTGCCAAAATCTCTTTGCCGTGTTTTATGTTGCCAAAGTAGTATAGAGCCAATGGTTTTTCACGTTTTGTCACGAACTCGGCCACCTCGTCCAACTTCTCAAAGGTTGTCATTGGGAGTATGGGGCCGAAAATCTCCTCCTGCATGACGGGTGCTTCGGGCGAAACGTCAGCCAACAGAGTCGGCTCAATATATTTTTCCGCAGCATCATATTTGCCTCCCAACACCACGTGACCATCTTTCAGATAGCCGGTTACTCGTTCGAACGCCTTGTCGTTTACCATGCGCACGAAATGATGGCTTTTCTGTATGTCATCACCGTGCAACTTTTTCAACTCCTTGCCGAACTCTTCTATAAATTGCTCCTTTTTCGATGAGTGAATCAGCAGATAGTCGGGAGCAATGCAGGTTTGACCGGCATTCAAGGTTTTGCCCCATGCTATGCGCCTTGCGGCCATCTTTATATCGGCCTCCTTGTCCACGATGCAAGGACTCTTGCCGCCTAATTCCAGCACTACGGGAGTCAGATTCTTGGCCGCAGCGGCCATCACCTGCTTGCCCAATGAGGGACTTCCCGTAAAGAAAATAATATCGAAACGTTCCTCCAACAGAGCCTTATTCACCTCTCTGTTGCCCTGAACCACAGCAATGTACTTTTCATCAAAAGACTCTGCTATCATCTTTTCTATTGTGGCAGACACGTTCGGGACATAGGGCGATGGTTTCAGTATGGCCGTACATCCTGCCGATATGGCTCCCACAAGAGGATTGAGCAGCAACTGAACAGGATAGTTCCATGGCGAGATGATAAGAGCCCCGCCCAACGGCTCGCTGATTATGCGGCTGCGCGAAGGGGTCATCTTCAATGGAGTGGAGCAACATTTCGGCTTCATCCATTTGCGCAGATGTTTCATGTGGTTTTTGATCTCTCCGCCTACGATGCTCAACTCGGTCAGCACAGCCTCCTCGGTTGATTTGTGAAGATCTGTCCATAGTGCCTCGCAAAGAGGGCCTTCCCATTTTTTCAATGCCTTTTGCAGGGTGCGCAGTTGTGTCTTACGAAAATCATAACTGCGGGTTGCGCCCGATGAGAAATACGCTTTTTGCGCTGCTGCTATTTGTTCAATTCTCTCTTTTGATGTGTTTTCCATGGTGGTTATTGGTTTTTGCGTCCCGTAAAATTGTCCATTGCGTGGAAGATTCCCACCACTTCGCCGAAAATGAAATCAAACACTGCGGTGGGCAGAATGGCTTGCCACATACGAATGAAGTGATAGCTGAACGGAATGCCCTTGAAATTTTTGTTTTTCTCTATTGCGTTCAGAATCTTGCATGCCGTGGGTTCGGGTTTCAGGATGGGGAATATGCGTGATTTAACGCCATCAAACATACCCGTATTGATGAAATAGGGGGCTACGGTGGTGAAACGCACATTGCTTTTGGCATATTTCAACTCTATGCGTACCGAGTCCGACCAACCGATTACGGCCCATTTGCTGGCTGCATATACCGACATCTTGGGATTGGACAACATTCCTGCTGCCGAAGCGATGTTACAGATATGTCCTTTGTCGCGAGCAATCATGTCGGGCAACATTTGAGAAGCTATCACCATGGGAGCCGTAGCATTTATGGTCATGGTGCGTTCTATGTCCTTTATGCTCTGTTTGTCAAAGGTGTTGTTGTTGGCAACAATGCCCGCGCAATTTATCAGAATGTCAATATCGCCGCATTCGTTTTTTGTTTTTTGATATATTTCAACAACCTCGTTACTGTTGGAAACATCCACCTTGTAGCCGTCTACACGACCAAACTTTTGCAACTCCTCTTTGGTAGCGGCAATGTTCCCCTCGTTAATATCCCAAATCACCAGCCTTGCGGCTCCTCTCTCCAATGCCATGCGTCCCATTATGCGTCCGATGCCCGATGCACCGCCCGTGATGAGTACATTGCTGTTTTTAATTTTAGTCATGTTTAACTGTTTTATTATGAATGAAATTAATGTATGACAAATTTAACGCAAAATGCTTAAACTGCAAACCGATTACAATTTTAATAAAGGGTGAAAAGAAAAATAATGTTTAAGGTTTTATTTTAGACAAATGTTATTACATTTGTGTCGAATTTAACAATCGAAATGAATCTTACACGAACTAAAAGTATGTCGGCTGCTCTTGTGGCGGCTGTTTTGATGGGTTGCCTCGGCTTTTTGGTGCGAAAGACGGGAGCCGATGCTGCGGTTGTTGCCTTTTTCAGGTTTGCAATCGGTTTTGTTTTGATGTCCTGCGTGGTGCTTTATTATTGTCGCAAGAAACAGGAGAAGGTGGGTTTTTCGCCGAGTTCGTTTTTTTCGGGCATATCCATAGGTTTGTGTATTCTGTTCTATTTCTTTGCGCTTCAAAATACGAGCATAGGTCTGGCTGCATTTGTGATGTATCTGGGTCCCGTGTTTGCGATTATTGGAGAGGCGGTGATGCGTCGTCGTTTGCCCGGTGTGCGCGAATGGTTGATTATCGTGTTGGCCTTTTCGGGGTTTGTGATGATAAGTTCGTTGGGCGATGCAGAGGGACTCAACAAGGGAACTTTGTATGCTCTCTTGTCGGGAATTTTCTATGGCGGATATATTCTTATCAATCGATTCATACCCGGACAGATAACGTTGCCGGTCAGAGTTTTCTGGCAGTTCCTGGCGGCGGTTTGTGCCATTGGGTTGGTACTGTTGTGTACGGGATGCAGTTTTGCGGGAGTGGCTACGGGCTGGCCCTATGTGTTGACCATCGGAGTGGTGCAGGGCTTTGCGGTGTTGTTGCTTACGGGTTATGCCATCAAGCATTTGAGCGCCATTGAGTATGGAGCATTGTCATATGCTGAGCCGCTGGTGGCGTTGTTGCTCGGAATAGTGTTGTATGACGAGTCGATGACCACCATACAGATAGTGGGAATAATGTTGATTGTGGCGGGTATGGTTGTGCAGTGTCTGCCCGAGAAGAGAGAGAAAAAAACAAAATAACAGATATGAAAAAAACCATTAAAGTCAAGACTATTGATCTTCATGCCGCGGGCGAACCTTGCCGCGTTATTTATGAACATTTTTTTGATGTTCCCGGAGCTACGATGTATGAGAAGAGGGACTACATTGCTCAGAATTTCGATGATATTCGCCGGGCATTGATGTTGGAGCCTCGCGGACATACCAACATGTTCGGTTCGGTGCTGACCCGCCCCATTTCGGAGGATGCCGATTTGGGCGTTTTGTTCCTGACCAATGCCGGTTTCATGGATATGTGTATTCATGGTTCTATTTGTACGAGCCGTGCGGTTGTGGAGTTGGGTTTCCCGACCAAGCATAAGGACAAACTGGTTTTTGATACGCTGGGCGGAAAGATTACGGCCCATCTCATTCGTAACGAAGAGGGCGATGTTACCGAGGTGGAGATTCAGAATGTGCCGGCCTTTGCTTATGGCGAGCCTGTAATGGTTCCGTTGGAGGGGCTTGGTGAGGTGAGAGCCGATATAGTTTTTGCGGGTAACTTCTTTGCCATTGTCGATGGAACGGACAATGAGAAGCTGAATGTTTGTACCGAGAAGTATGAGTATCTCACCCGCCTGGGTATGGATATTAAGGACTATGTCAATGAGCATGTCAAGGTTGAACACCCCCAACATCCCGAGCTGAATCTGGTGAAACTTGCCATTATCTTCAACCGCAAGGGAACAGATCCGAAACACATCAAGCAGGTGGTGGTATTCGGCAATAATCAGATTGACCGCAGTCCTTGTGGAACGGGAACGTCGGGAATGATGGTTTATTTCAAGGAACGAGATGAGTTGGAGATTGGCGAACACTATGTTTCGGAGTCGATTATCGGATCTATTTTCCACGGTCATTTGAAGGAGCAGACCGAGGTTGAGGGATTGCGAGCATTTATTCCTTGTGTGAAGGGACACCCTGCCATTATGTCCATTGCGGAGTTCTGGTTGGAGCAGGATGATATCTATCAGGCCGGTATCCCGATGATTTTGTAGCAATGTGAGGTGCAAAATAAAAGTCGCCGACAGAAAACTCTGTCGGCGACTTGTTTTTTCCGTTTTTGGGATGGTTATTTTATTATCAGATCATCGAGTCGCACTTTGGGTACATAGTGTGTGCCGTTGTTTCTGTAATAGTTGTGTTCCTCTTCTGCGCCAATCTCGGTCAATTGAATGTTTTCAATACCTTTTCCTATGGCAATGATAAGTACGGGTTCAAGCGGAAGGTCAAATTCAGCAGCTATTTTGTCGCGGTCGAAAGCACCTATGCAGATGCCGTTCAGTCCTATCTCGGCCGCTTTGAGCAGCATGCTTTGTGCCGATATACCGAGATCGATGCTCACATAGCGACTCTCCGCAACGGTTGAGCAGATTATTATGAATGCATTGGGCTCGGTGCCGGGGAAGGGTAGATGCAACTCAGGCAGTGCGCCACCCAAACGGATGTGCGGCAGAACCTTGTGTGCCTCCTCGGCGGTTACGGCACGAAAGCGCAACACCTGCTGATTGCGTGCCGATGGAATCTTGGTGTTCACCTCAATGATGCGTTTCAGTTGGTCGGCCCTGACAACGAATTTGCTGTCATAACCTCTGTGACTGCGATTGCGCAACAACAGTTTGTCCAATGATTGTGAACTGCGGTGTGACTGTTTGCCGCATTGGGCCCGATAGTCTTCAAATTTCTTTTCCAAATAGTTTTCTGCCATTTTATTCTGTCTTTTGAGTTGATGTTAGTCTTATTACGGCCATGTCGCTGTTTGTTCCTATGCGGAAGGGCGGTCCCCACAACGACAGTCCGCTTGATACATATATGTGCGCATGACTCCATTTGCGGTATCCGTGGCTCTGTTCAAACATGCGGTCTGTTATCATGCTTATGGGCCATACCTGTCCGTGATGCGTGTGGCCGCTGAATTGCAGGTCCACTCCGAGAGAGTCGGCTTGTGCAAGTTTGTAAGGCTGATGGTCTATAACCACAATCGGGCGACTCTTGTCGGTCTGCGCGATGAGGTTTCCCAATGTTTTGCGACGTTTGTTCGAACGGTCGTCACGTCCGATGATCTGCACCCCGTTGGGCAGAGTAGCCACCGAGTCACGCAACAATGTTATGTCGGTAAGTCTCAGGAACTCCTCACATTGCTCCAAACCGCTTATGTATTCATGATTGCCGGGTACCATATATATTCCCAGTGTTGCCTTCAACTGCTCCAACTCTTCGTTCATGCGTTCTCCGTAAACGGGTTTTATGCTGTTGTCTATCAAGTCGCCACCTATGAGTATCAGATCGGGTTGTTGTGCGTTTATCTTTCTCACATAACGTTGCAGTGCTTTCTTGCCCGTACCGTCACCCAGATGCACATCGCTTATGGCAACAATTTTCATTTCACCGCCTTCGATGTGCTTGTCGGTTGTCAGATTCAGTTCCACCACTTTCGGATGGCGATAGTTGCAATAACCTGCCAACAGTAGCAACAACGTAAAACCTAATGCGTAAACGAATCCGTGGTGCAACGAAGACAAAAACAATCCCGCCACGTCGGTCACCAACAATGCAATCACCATGTAAAGTGTGAAGATGAGCCATGCAGAACCGACCGAGAACATTGTTCCCGTCAGCCACTTGGGCAAATCTATGTTGCGGGTCATGAAATAGAGGAACATGGCTCCGGCAAGACACCAATATATTACCGAGAACAGAAGTTTTACTCCTGTCGAACAGCCGGAGAGGGTTTGCAGCCCCCTTATGAAAATATATGTATTGCCTCCTGCATAGGCAATCATCATGCCGATGAACATCCCTAACATGCTTAACTCTCTTTTTTGTTGTGCAATATACTAAAATCATGCGAGACAACCGAACGTTTCGATTGTCTCGCACTGAATTTATCTGTCCCGAGTAGGTTTTATCTTACGGGTGAGATGATGAAGTTGAACGTGTAGTTCTGATAAGGTACCATGTAAGGATCCAAGGGAAGAGCTCCCCACGAGGTGATACCGCCCAGACCCTGTTGTTTCATATCGAAACAGAGGTGCGTCTTGTTGTCGGGGAGAAGGCCCCCCGAGTGACGCTGTGCGCGTCCCACCGATATGTCCATCTGTTCAATAGAGTAGGGGATTGCCGAGGCCGAGAATGCGTTTTCGGCTACGATTTTCAGACCTGCTCCCGAGGTGTCCAATACTTTGTAGTAGCGCAAATCGGAACGGGTACCCGACTCCTGCGGGCGTGCCATGTGGTCATTGTATTGGTCGGCCACGCGCTGTTTGTATATGCCCAGATTGGCACCACTCTTACGGTCGTTGTAGTTCTCCACCTCGCCACGGCCGTAATATTCAACCACGTTATAACGAGCCGGCATCTCCATGCGCATTCCGTAGCGGAACAGGTTTGCCACTTCGGCACCTTGCTCGGTGGTCATGGCTTGCGAAACTTTAATCTCGCCCTCGCCGTTGATGGTGTAGGTGATGGCCATGGTTGCCTTCACCTCGGGCATGTTATACTGTGCCTCCACAATCGCCACTCCGTTTTCTACTTTTGTATCAAGAGCTTTGAGCATCATGATCGGGTTACGCCATGCGGCATAACGCATGTGCAGTCTTGCTCCGTAATCGTTCTCGGTGGGTGCGCGCCAGAAGTTGGGACGGAGAGTGGCCCCCTCTGCCATCATCGACAACTGACCGTATTCGAGAGCTTGAATGAAACCCTGATTGTTGAACGCCACTTTCCAATCATAACCCTCCACATTGATACTTCTTTCAAACGGGGTTATCTTTACGGGGCGTGCCGACTCTTTCATTACGAAATTCTCTTTGGTGTCATACTCGCGGATTACAATTTGGTCATAAGCCACCACGTGGCCTATTTCGAGCAACGGCTTGCGGTTTTTCAGCACAAACTCCACATTGAGCAACACCTCTTTTGCATCGGGGCAGATGTCGCTTTGTGTGTATCCCAATGTGATTTGTTTGCTTTTCTGGGGTGCAATATCAATGTTGTCTATGTGTCCTGCTTTGGTTGCAACTCCATCCTGAATTAGTTTCCATTCCAGCATGTAGTCCGAAAGGTCGGTAAAGAAGTTCTCGTTATACACCTCCACTCGGCCGGCTTCGGCATCCACCGCCTTTGTCCAGATTGACTGGTACTGATATCTTACCTCATAGGCATGGGCCTGCGGGGTGCGGTCGGCAGAGATGATTCCGTTACAGTTGAACGAGTTGTCGGTAGCATCATAATTGTTGAAGTCGCCACCGTAGTAGAACGACACGCGTCCGTTGTCTTCATAGTGAGCGAAACCCTGATCAACAAAGTCCCATATGAAACCGCCCTGATAAGAGGCATATTTTCTGATCAGATCCCAGTACTCCTTGAAACCACCCATCGAGTTACCCATTGCGTGAGCATACTCACACTGGATGAGCGGTTTTGTGGGTGAGTTTTTCAAGTAGTTTTCACACCACTCGGGTGATGCGTACATGGGGCACATGATGTCTGAGAACTCGGTGCTGCGAGCCTGTTCGTAGTGAATGGGTCTTGACGGATCGTATTCGCGAATCCAACGGTAGCAGGTTTCAAAATTCGGTCCCATGCCGGCTTCGTTACCCATACTCCAAATGATTATTGAGGGGTGGTTCTTGTCGCGCAGCACCATGCGGCTGTTACGTTCCAGATGGGCGGCGGCAAACTGCTCATTCTTTGCCAATGTCCTCTCGCCATAACCCATACCGTGAGATTCGATATTGGCCTCGTCAATCAGGTAAAGACCGTATTCGTCACAGAGGTCATACCATTCGGGGGTGTCGGGATAGTGGCACGTACGAACGGCGTTGATGTTGAATTGTTTCATTATCATGATGTCCTGAATCATGCGTTCGCGAGTGAGCAGGAATCCTTTGCGCGGATCTATCTCATGACGGTTTACACCTTTTATGAGGACGGGCTGACCGTTCACGAGTAACTGTACATTTTTGATCTCTGACGTGCGGAAACCGACACGTTGAGCAATGGTTTCGGTGTCTCCTTTTCCGTCACCCACCTCTACGGTCAGTTTATACAGATTGGGCTCTTCGGCACTCCATTTGGCGGGATTCTCCACTGCCAACACAACCTCTGCCTTGCCTTTTGCGGGAGTTGCGCTGCTTGTGGCAACAACCTTTCCGGCTTTATCCAACAGGGTCACCTTTGCACTTTTAACCGACGCCGAGAGATCGAGTTTTACTTCCAATTCTCCGTTCTTGTACTGTTCGTCCAATGAGGGGGTTGCCATCATGTCCAGTACGCGGGCTTTGGGGCGTGCGGTCACGGTCACATCACGCGAGATGCCACTCAGACGCCAAAGGTCCTGATCTTCGAGATAGGTTCCGTCACACCAACGGAAAATCTGCAATGCAACCAGGTTTTCGCCACTCTTCACAAATTTGGTGATGTCGAACGAGGCTCCCAGATGGCTGTCCTCCGAGTAGCCGACGAACTTGCCGTTCACCCACACATATACGTTTGATGTGGCTGCGCCTATGTTGAGGAATATGTCGCGTCCGTTCCAGTCGGCCGGTATGTTGAATGTGCGACGATAAGAGCCTACATGGTTCTGTTCTGTGGGAATTTCTGGCGGATTGGTGCGGAAATTTCTGCGCCAAGCATAACTCGTGTTCACATATACGGGGTCACCATATCCGTTCATCTCCCATATTCCGGGGACCTCTATGGTATCCCATGCGGCAGAGTTGTAATTTACGGCATAGAAATCGGTCGGGCGCTGATCGGCATTTTCCACCCAGTTGAACTCCCATGTTCCGTTGAGAGACAGACGATAGGGGTTGTCGGTGTCATTGTAGGATTTTGCAGCCTCTTCGGCCGAATCAAAGATTTTGAAATCGGCATGCATCGGGGCGCGGTTGATTTGATTTACTGCGGGGTCATGCCACTCGGTAAAGGTCTGCGCAAAAAGCGATGAGCAACCCACTACTGCGAGCAGCAGAGAGAATAGTTTTTTGTTCATATTGTATGTGGTTTTAAGTATTTATAGTCTTAATACAAAGTTAATTGTTTTTTGAGCTACTCAAACGTTTTTAAACAAAAAAGTTTTGTGGAGAGAGGGACTAAGGGAAGTAGTAATGTCAGTATTTCGCCCCACAAGATTTTTTAAACAAAAAAAATTGCGAGAAGTGATGAAATACGGAAAGTTGTAACATCTAGTTTCGCACTGCAAGAGTTTTTGTTTAAAAACATGAAAAATGAGGTTGTATGTTGGAGAGAATGAAAAAAAATATTAATTTTGTTTCCGAAAGACAAAGGGGTGCCTTTTCTGTATGTCGGAGCGGCCGTTTTTATGGGCCGAAACCGATGTATGAAAAAGCTGAGATTATACCCTCGAACCTGACGCAGTTAGTACTGCCGTAGGAATTGTGGATATAGAGAGATTGCGCATATCCATATCGGATGTGCGTTTTTTTATGGCCGAGAGGCACCTCCGAGTTTCGTTTCAGAACTAAACACTTTTTGAAAAATGAAACTGAGAATCAACAACAAGGAGGTGGAGAGCAGTGCGGCCAATCTTGCACAACTTTCCCGAGAAATCGATTTGCCTGAGAAGGGCATCGCTGTGGCGGTGGATAACCGCATCATTACCCGTGCCGAGTGGGAGAGTTATGTGCTTCATGACGGTATGGAAATCCTGATTATCAAGGCTGTATGTGGAGGGTAGCGTATGGCACAGATTCAATTTATTACCCATTTTACGGAACGTTACGACTATATTGATTCCGCGCGTCTTGCCTTGGAGGGTGGATGCCGTTGGATTCAACTGCGCATGAAGGGAGCTGCGGACGAGGCATTGTTGGCGGCGGCTCGTGAGGTGCGTGTTATGTGTGATGAGTATGGAGCCACATTCATTGTGGATGACAATGTGGCCGTAGCACGTGAGGTGCGAGCCGACGGAGTGCATCTTGGTAAAAATGATATGCCGGTTGTGCAGGCACGCGAGATTCTTGGCCCGAACTTCATCATCGGAGCTACGGCCAACACATTTGAGGAAGTGAAGGCCCACCATGCGGCCGGAGCCGATTATGTAGGTTGCGGTCCGTTCCGTTTTACCACCACCAAAGAGAAATTGAGTCCTGTACTCGGTCTTGACGGCTATCGAGACATTGTTTCCCGAATGAGAAACGAGCATATCGAGTTGCCCGTTGTGGCCATCGGGGGCATTACTGCATCTGATATACCGGCCATCATGCAGACCGGTGTGTCGGGTATTGCGTTGAGTGGCTCGGTTTTACGTGCCGATGACCCAATAGAAGAGATGAAATCAATCATTAAAATCATAGACAAATGAAAAAATTAGTTATTGCAGGACGAGAATTCTCGTCACGTCTGTTTCTGGGAACAGGCAAGTTCCCTTCTAACGAATTGATGAAAGCGGCCATTGAGGCCTCTGAAACCGAAATGGTAACCATGGCAATGAAGCGAGTCGAACTCGACAACAAGGAGGACGACCTGCTTATGCACATAGTGAATCCCGGAATTCAACTGCTGCCCAACACTTCGGGGGTACGTAATGCCGAGGAGGCTGTTTTTGCGGCACAGATGTCGCGTGAGGCTTTTGGGACAAATTGGTTGAAGTTGGAGATTCATCCCGACCCGCGTTATCTGTTGCCCGATTCGGTGGAGACGTTGAAGGCCACCGAGCAGTTGGTAAAAATGGGATTCGTGGTGTTGCCTTACTGTCAGGCCGACCCGACGTTGTGTAAACATCTCGAAGAGGCCGGTGCTGCCACCGTCATGCCGCTTGGCGCCCCGATAGGTACTAACAAAGGGTTGAAGACACGCGATTTCTTGCGGATTATTATTGAGCAGGCCAATGTTCCCGTTGTTGTGGATGCGGGTATAGGTGCGCCGAGCCATGCTGCCGAGGCCATGGAGATGGGTGCCGATGCCTGTTTGGTCAATACGGCCATTGCTGTGGCGGGCGATGCGGTAGAGATGGCACGAGCTTTTCGTGATGCAGTCAATGCGGGTCGTTGTGCTTATGAGGCGGGACTTGGTGCGGTGAGCAACTCTTTCCAGGCTGCGGCCTCTTCACCATTAACGGCATTCTTGAACCAAAAGTGATATGACGATGGAGAAGAAAGATAATGCTTACGCCCAACGAGAGAAGGTCTATATGTCGGGAAAGATATATCCGTCTTTGCGGGTGGGTATGCAACGGGTGAATCTTACACCTACCGTTACCATGGAGAACGGAGAACGCAAATTGACGCCCAATGCGCCGGTGTATATATATGATACCAGCGGACCGTTCAGCGATTCGGCGATTGAGGTGGATTTGAAAAAGGGTATTGAACGCATCCGAGAATCATGGATCAGGAGTAGGGGCGATGTGGAACAGCTGGCCGAGTTGAGCAGTGAGTATGGTCGTGCGCGTCTGGCTGAAAGATCTCTCGACCATCTGCGCTTTGAACACATATCTTTGCCTTATCGTGCCAAGAGGGGATGCAATATCACCCAGATGGCTTATGCCAAAGCGGGAATAGTGACTCCCGAGATGGAGTATGTGGCCATCAGGGAGAATATGAATTGCGAACAGCTCGGCATCAAGAGCCATATTACACCCGAATTTGTGCGTGACGAGATTGCTGCCGGACGAGCCGTTCTGCCTGCCAATATCAATCATCCCGAGAGTGAACCGATGATTATAGGCCGCAATTTTTTGGTCAAGATAAATACCAATATCGGTAACTCGGCTACCACTTCATCCATAGACGAGGAGGTGGATAAGGCGGTGTGGAGCTGCAAGTGGGGCGGAGATACGCTGATGGATCTTTCGACGGGAGCAAACATACATGAAACCAGAGAGTGGATTATTCGCAACTGTCCTGTTCCGGTCGGTACGGTGCCCATCTATCAGGCTTTGGAGAAGGTTGAGGGCGACGTGTCGAAACTCACGTGGGAGATTTATCGCGATACGCTCATTGAGCAGTGTGAACAGGGCGTTGACTATTTTACGATTCATGCCGGTGTGCGCCTTCACAATGTGCATCTTGCCGACAAGCGCCTTTGCGGTATTGTCAGTCGTGGCGGCAGTATCATGAGCCAGTGGTGTATGCTGCACAATAGGGAGAGTTTCCTTTATGAGCATTTCGATGAGATTTGCGATATTTTGGCTGCCTATGATGTTGCGGTGTCGTTGGGTGACGGATTGCGCCCGGGTTCCATTGCAGACGCCAATGACGAGGCTCAGTTTGCCGAACTCGATACTCTCGGCGAATTGGTTTTGAGAGCCTGGGACAAGAATGTGCAGGCTTTCATCGAGGGACCCGGTCATGTGCCTCTGCACAAGATTGCCGAGAACATGGAACGACAAATCACTAAGTGTCATGCTGCTCCGTTCTATACTCTCGGTCCGCTTGTTACCG
>JAGBHS010000002.1 GCA_017935385.1 Tidjanibacter sp. | reverse complement strand
TGACTCCCGAATCAACGCAGGCCGATGTCAAGATTATATATCATACTTTGAGGGGATTGCACGAAGCTTGCCCCAAGCATACGGGAGATTGGTACTTTAGCGGCAATTACCCCACTTTCGGCGGATTGAAACTTCTGAATAAAGCATTTATAGATTATATAGAAAATGAGAAAAGCAACATTGATTCTTGATGATGGCACCCGATTCTGTGGCCGCTCTTTTGGAGCCCATAAAAACATCTGTGGAGAGGTGGTCTTCAATACGGCGATGACTGGCTATGCCGAAAGTCTGACCGACCCATCGTATGCCGGTCAGATAATGGTATTGACCTATCCGCTAGTAGGCAACTACGGTGTTCCGGAGAGCGATTTGTGGGAAAGTGAGCACATACACACTCAAGCGCTCATTGTCGGTGACTACAGCGAGGAGTTCAACCATTGGAATGCAAAAGAGAGTCTTGGTAATTGGCTAATGCGGGAAGATCGGCCTGCTATAACAGGCATAGACACTCGAGCCCTAACCAAATTACTGCGCGAACGCGGTGTAATGATGGGTAAGATTGAGATTGAAGGGGTTGAGGATGTTCCATTGGATTTGGATTATGGCGATATCAACTATGTAAAAACCGTCAGTTGTCAGGATATTATCCGTTATAATGAAGGAGCTGGGAAACGGGTAGTTCTCGTTGATTGTGGTGTCAAGGCCAACATTATCCGTTGCCTGATAAGGCGTGGTGTTGAAATTGTCAGAGTGCCCTGGAATTATGATTTCAATCAATTAGAATATGATGGTTTGTTTATTTCTAATGGTCCTGGCAATCCAGAAAATTGCCAGACAACAGTAGATAATATCAGGCGTACGATGCTGAACGACAAACCTATTTTTGGAATTTGTATGGGAAACCAACTTCTTGCCAAAGCGAGCGGAGCCGCCATTTATAAACTAAAATATGGACATCGAAGTCATAATCAACCCGTAAGAATGGTCGGCAGTGAACGATGTTTCATCACAAGTCAGAATCATGGCTATGCGGTTGACAGCTCAACACTAAGTGATGAATGGCTGCCTCTATTTGAGAATATGAATGATGGCTCCAATGAAGGAATTCGTCACCGCAGCAAACCCTGGTTTTCGGTACAATTCCATCCAGAAGCTGCAGCGGGCCCAACTGACACGGAATTTCTATTCGATGAATTTATAAAATTGTTATAATGATGGCGCGATACAATGTAAAAAAGGTTCTTCTTTTAGGCTCTGGTGCTCTAAAAATCGGGGAGGCCGGAGAATTTGACTATTCGGGCTCACAAGCCCTAAAAGCATTGAAAGAAGAGGGTATTGAAACGGTACTTATCAATCCCAACATCGCTACCGTACAAACCTCAGATGGCATAGCCGACAATGTCTATTTTTTGCCTGTAACCCCTTATTTTGTAGAACGGGTCATCGCAAAGGAACGGCCTGACGGTATTCTTCTCTCGTTTGGAGGACAGACAGCACTCAATTGCGGCGTTGAATTATACAAAAGTGGTGTTTTGGAGAGATATGGCATAAAAGTATTGGGAACACCGGTGCAGGCTATTATCGACACAGAGGATAGAGAAAAGTTTGTCCAACGGCTCGATGAAATCGGAGTCAAGACAATCCGCAGTGAAGCGGTCTGCAACATAGAGCAGGCACGTTGTGCCGCAACTCAATTGGGTTATCCTGTAATTATACGTGCTGCATATGCATTGGGAGGTCTCGGATCCGGTTTCTGCAATAACGGACAAGAACTGGATGTTATCTGTGAAAAAGCGTTCTCATATTCATCACAGGTTCTGGTGGAAAAGAGTCTGAAGGGTTGGAAAGAGATTGAATATGAAGTTGTCCGTGACCGTTATGACAACTGTATTACAGTATGCAATATGGAGAATTTTGACCCGTTGGGTATTCATACTGGTGAATCAATTGTTATAGCTCCATCGCAGACACTATCAAATAGCGAGTATCATAAATTGCGTGAGTTGGCCATCCGCATCATCCGACATATAGGCATTGTTGGCGAGTGCAACGTTCAGTATGCCCTTGACCCGGAATCGGAAGATTATCGTGTTATAGAGGTGAATGCACGTTTGAGCCGTTCATCAGCTTTGGCATCAAAGGCAACGGGTTACCCACTGGCTTTTGTAGCGGCTAAACTTGGTTTGGGGTATGGTTTGTTTGACTTAAAGAATTCTGTCACAAAATCTACTTCTGCATTTTTCGAGCCTGCATTGGATTATGTAGTATGTAAAATTCCCAGATGGGATTTGAGTAAATTCCACGGTGTGGATAGAGAGTTAGGCTCTTCGATGAAATCTGTAGGTGAAGTGATGTCCATAGGTCGAACATTTGAGGAGGCAATTCAAAAAGGATTGCGTATGATTGGGCAGGGGATGCACGGCTTTGTGGAGAATAAGGAGCTTAAAATTGCTGATATCGACAAAGCGCTCCGTGAGCCTACAGACAAACGAATATTCGTTATCAGCAAGGCAATGCGTGCAGGTTATACAGTGGAGCAGATTCATTCATTGACCAAAATAGACAAGTGGTTCTTGTATAAATTGCAGAACATCATGAAGAGTTCGAAACAACTTCACTCATATAATTCTCTGTCTGCAATACCATATGATTTACTGCTCAATGCCAAACTACAAGGTTTTTCCGATTTTCAGATAGCGCGTGCAATCGGGTTGGATGATATGGAACAAGGCGTATTGAAAGTTCGCGCACATAGAAAGGCCTTGGGTATTCTCCCCGTAGTTAAACAAATTGACACTCTGGCATCGGAGTATCCTGCACAAACGAACTATCTATACCTGACTTATTTAGGCGTGGAAGATGACGTGGAATATACAGACGACAAGCTCTCGGTTATTGTTCTCGGCTCAGGAGCCTATCGTATAGGGTCGTCTGTTGAATTTGATTGGTGTGGTGTCCAGGCTCTTAACACAATTCGCCGAGAGGGCTATCGCAGAGTGATGATTAACTATAATCCGGAAACAGTATCAACCGATTACGACATCTGCGACAGGCTCTATTTTGATGAGCTTACTTTTGAGCGGGTGATGGATATTATAGAGAAAGAGAATCCGCACGGAGTGATTGTCTCTACCGGAGGACAAATACCCAACAATCTCGCATTGCGGCTGGATAATCAGGGTGTACATATTCTTGGAACAAGTGCGGCATCTATTGATAATGCAGAAGATAGGGATAAATTCTCAGCAATGCTCGACAGAATTGGAGTTGATCAACCAGAGTGGAGGGCGCTAACCTCAATGAAGGATATTGCTACATTTATTGATAAGGTGGGTTTTCCAGTTTTGGTGCGTCCTTCGTATGTACTTTCGGGCGCGGCGATGAATGTCTGTTCAAACAATGACGAGCTGGATCGCTTTCTCAAACTAGCCGCCAATGTCTCGAAAGAACACCCGGTTGTGGTGAGCCGTTTTATCGAACACGCCAAGGAAATTGAGATGGATGCTGTGGCGCAGAATGGAGAGATTGTAGCCTATGCAATCAGCGAGCACATTGAATTTGCAGGTGTACACTCAGGTGATGCAACAATACAATTTCCACCTCAGAAACTTTATATCGAGACAGTTAGGCGCATCAAACGTATATCCCGTAAGATTGCAAAAGAATTGAATATATCAGGTCCCTTTAATATCCAATATCTTGCACGAGATAACGATATCAAAGTTATAGAGTGCAATCTACGAGCTTCGCGTTCTTTTCCATTTGTAAGCAAAGTTCTCAAATTGAATTTTATCGAATTGGCTACCCTCATTATGTTGGGGATTAATGTTGAGAAACCATCCAAAAGTCTGTTTGACTTGGATTATGTAGGTATCAAGGCAAGCCAATTCTCCTTCAACCGTCTGCAAAATGCCGACCCCGTATTGGGAGTTGATATGGCCTCAACCGGCGAAGTTGGTTGTCTGGGCGAGGATACGCAGTGCGCTATTCTGAAGGCGGTGTTGTCGGTCGGTTACCACATCCCCAGAAAGAATATTCTCCTATCAACAGGCGATGCCAAACAAAAAGCAGATATGCTCTCTGCCGCACAACTACTCCAACAAAAGGGATACTCGCTTTATGCAACAGGAGGGACATCCCGTTATTTATCAGAAAACGGGATCAGTAACACGTTGGTATATTGGCCTGATGAGAAAAATGAGCCACAAGCCCTGGATTTGCTTCATCGCAAAGATATTGATATGGTGGTGAATATACCTAAAAATTTGACTGTCGGCGAATTGGATAATGGTTATCAGATACGGCGGGCTGCGGTGGACTTAAATATACCACTTCTTACCAATGCCCGTCTCGCAAGTGCATTTATCAGTGCATTTTGCTCATTATCGGCAGATGATCTTATCATCAAAAGTTGGGCTGAATATGAAAATGAAAATAGATGTTAGATATGGTGCAACAAAAAATTATTATTCTTGATTTCGGGTCTCAGACCACACAGCTTATAGGCCGTCGCCTGAGGGAACTTGACACATTCTGCGAAATTGTTCCCTATAATAAGTTCCCGTATGAGGATGATGGTATAATTGGCGTTATTCTGTCGGGCTCACCTTACAGCGTCTATGACCCCAATGCATTCAAAGTAGATTTATCAAATATTCGTGGCCATTACCCCATATTGGGAATATTCTATGGTGCTCAATTTATGGCGCAACTTTATGGAGGAAGTGTAGAGGCAACCGATTCGCGCGAATACGGCAGGGCCAGACTGCAATATTTTGAACGGGAAAATCCTCTTTTTAGAGGCTTCCACAACAGCTCACAGGTTTGGATGAGTCACGGTGATACCATTACAGATTTACCTGACAGATTTCGTGCCATTGCCTCTACAGAAAAAGTAAGGTATGCCGCTTATCAAGCTGAGGACGAGACCTTGTGGGGTGTGCAGTTTCATCCCGAGGCCTTTCATTCGGAGCAAGGCAAGTTGTTGCTCAAGAATTTTGTGGTTGATATCTGTGGCAGCCGTCAAGATTGGAGTGCCGCCTCTTTTATTGAATCATCAGTGGAGGCATTGAGGTCGCAACTCGGCAATGACCATGTGATACTCGGTCTGTCGGGAGGTGTGGATTCGTCGGTTGCAGCGGTTCTGCTAAATAAGGCCATCGGAAATAATCTAACCTGCATATTTGTGAATCACGGTTTGCTACGCAAGGGGGAATACGAGCGTGTTATGCATGATTATGAATGTTTAGGAGTTAATGTGGTTGGAGTTGATGCCAGCGAGAGATTCTTTTCGGCATTGGAAGGAATCAGCTTGCCTGAAGAGAAACGAAAAATCATAGGCGCAAAATTCATTGAGGTGTTTGAGGAGGAGGCCAAAAAGATAGATGGTGTGCAATGGTTGGCACAAGGTACGATTTATCCCGATTGCATCGAAAGTATGAATATCACGGGAAAGGTTATAAAAAGTCACCATAATGTGGGAGGATTACCTGAAAAGATGCAGTTAAAACTCTGTGAGCCATTGCGTTGGCTGTTTAAAGATGAAGTACGTCGAGTTGGTCGCCAACTTGATATGCCCGAACATCTGATAACAAGACATCCCTTCCCAGGGCCAGGTCTGGCTGTACGTATATTAGGAGAGGTTACCCGCGAAAAAATCCATATTTTACAAGAGGCTGATGAGATCTTTATCAATGCATTACACCAATGGCATTGTTCTAATGGTCAGTCTCTTTATGATGAAGTATGGCAAGCTGGCGCTATACTCCTGCCCGTACAAAGCGTAGGTGTGATGGGTGACGAAAGGACTTACGAACAGGCTGTAGCATTGCGTGCCGTGACAAGCACTGATGCTATGTCGGCAGATTGGGCACAATTACCGTATGAGTTTCTTGCCCGGGTGAGCAACGAAATAATAAATAATGTAAAAGGAATCAATCGGGTACGTTACGATATCTCGTCGAAACCACCAGCAACAATAGAGTGGGAGTAGCTGATATTATAACATAAATATAAATTAAAGAATCAAAATGAATCAACCCAAATATATATTCGTAACAGGCGGTGTAGTAAGTTCCCTCGGCAAAGGAATTATTGAAGCCTCAATCGGCAGATTACTGTTGGCTCGTGGTTATAAAATCACAATTCAAAAATTCGACCCATATATCAATATCGATCCGGGTACGCTCAACCCATACGAACACGGAGAGTGTTATGTTACAACCGACGGAAGTGAAACCGACTTGGACTTGGGTCATTATGAGCGCTTTACCGATATTCACACAACTGCGGCAAATAATGTTACAACAGGGAAGATCTATCAAACCGTAATTGAACGTGAACGCAACGGCGAATATCTGGGTCGGACCGTACAGGTTGTTCCCCACATTACGGACGAGATAAAGAGAAGGATGCTTAAGCTTGGAACGATAGGGGAGTATGACTTTATAATCACTGAAATCGGAGGCACGGTTGGAGATATTGAAGGCCTTCCGTTTTTGGAGGCTATGCGGCAACTTAAATGGGAACTTGGTCGTGATGCTGTTTGCGTTCATCTGACTTATGTACCTTATATTGCCGCGGCGGGTGAGTTGAAAACCAAGCCGTCACAACACTCGGTAAAAGAATTGCAAGGGCTTGGTCTTCAGCCCGATATACTTGTATTGAGAACTGACCGGGAACTTGGAGAGGGAGTGCTTGATAAAGTTGGGCATTTCTGCAATGTTGAAAAGGATTGTGTGGTTCAGAGTATTGACCTGCCCACCATTTATGAAGTGCCCATCAAAATGGCAGAGCAGAATCTGGATGCGGTAATACTTCGTAAATTCGGTATAACATGCGATACAGTGCCACAATTAGGCAAATGGCAGGAATTTATCTCACGCCGAGAACAGGCAACCAAAGAAATCGACATTGCTCTTGTCGGAAAATATGATCTGCAGGATGCATACAAATCTATTCTGGAGTGTTTGTCGCAGGCTGCAACTTACAATGACTGCAAGGTGAAAACACACTTTATACAGAGTGAAAACATTACGCGTAGCAATATTGCGGATTATCTCTCCACAATGGATGGTGTAGTGATATGTCCCGGATTTGGACAACGTGGAACAGAGGGAAAGATTACTGCTGCCGAATACTGCCGGACACACGATATCCCGACATTGGGAATTTGTCTTGGTATGCAGATGATGGTCATCGAATTTGCCCGTAATGTATTAGGGTTGAGAAATGCCAATTCCCGTGAAATGGATCCCTCTACGCCCTATAATGTTATAGATTTGATGGAGGAGCAGAAAAGTATCACTCAAATGGGTGGAACTATGAGATTGGGAGCCTACACTTGTGAGTTGTCAATCGGGTCAAAAGCTTATGAGGCATATGGAAAATCACATATAGAAGAACGCCATCGTCACCGTTATGAATTCACTAGCCCTTATCGCCAGCAATTCGAACAAGCAGGAATGTTGTGCACCGGTATAAATCCCGACAGCGGTTTGGTCGAAATTGTCGAGGTACCCACCTGCCATTGGTATGTAGGAGTCCAATTCCATCCGGAATACACAGGAACCGTTCTCAATCCCAATCCATTGTTTATGGCCTTTGTCAAGAATATAATGTCCAAACAAGAATAAATATATAGAATTGTATATTTTAACTGAAAATAAAGTACATTTGAAAATCGAAGAAGCCATACTTTACTGCCTAGCAAGTCAGAACCGACGAACGAGAGAGAGCTGAATCAAGCTTGCTTGTATTATGCCGAGCGAGGAGGATTATGTTGATGATATAATAGATAATTATGTTAGCATACACATACATTGAAAAAGGGAAGTTCGCTTTGATTGAGAAGCCGAAGCCGGTATTGTTGGAACCTACCGATGCCATTGTTCGCGTAACAATGAGCAGTATCTGC
>JAGBHS010000043.1 GCA_017935385.1 Tidjanibacter sp. | reverse complement strand
TATTAATTATTTTTCCATTTCGTTTTTCAATGCTTTCAGCTTCTCAAACTCGGGATTTTCGCCCATGGTCTGTTGCTGTGCTGTGATGTTGTCGAACTCCTCTTGTGATACAATGCTGAATTTCTCCAACATCGCCGGATTGCAGTCGCTGATGTCAGCATGGACTTTCTGGGTCGTCAGACAAAGCAAAATGCTTTCGTAGAGATACTCATCCAACACGATCATCTCGTCCTCGGGCGAGAAATAGATGATGTCATACTCTTCGTCGCTTTCCTCGTTGCCTTCATAAACGGCTTTGGCAACTCCCTCAAACTCAACGGGAATGACCAGGTCGTCCAAGCATCTGTCACACTCCACCGTCACTTTTCCTGTCAGATTAATCTGCAAGATCGTTTCGGAGCTCGAACTTTTCATCTCAACATTTGCAAGAACCTCTGCATCCTTGATTTCATCCTCAACAAAAGTCTTGAACGCATCGGCATCTATTTCATAATTGAAATGATACGTTCCGTTCTTATTCTCCTTTCGTGAGATGGTATATTTATTTAATATATCCATTTTTATAAAATCAGCGTGCAAATTTAGACAATATTACGAGAAATACAAATTTTTATTGCTTACTTTTCTTTTTTAATCACCTTCTTTCGGCTTTTATTGTTTATTTGAGCCGTGTGTCAGTGCTTGCAGGTCATTCCAGAATGTGGGGTAGGATTTTGTGACCGCCTCTGCGTCCTCTATCCTTACGCCTGATGCACTCGTCAGTCCGGCTATTGCTTCGGCCATTGCTATGCGGTGGTCGTCGCGACTCGAAACATCGCCACCTGTTATTCTGCCACCTTCCACTATCAACTTGTCACCATCCTCTATGTGCATCTTTATGCCGAGCCTTGGGAACTCCTCTATGATTGCAGTGCCGCGATCCGACTCCCCGAAAGAGAGCATGTCTGCACCTTTTATTATGGATGTTCCTGCGCAGTTGGCCGCCAAAACGGTCAAGATGGGGAACAGGTCGGTATGTCGGGAGGCGTCGAACTCAAACCCATGCAAGGGATTTCTGGAAACCGTAATCTTGTTGTCCATTGTTGTTATTTCGGCTCCGGCTCGTTGCAACGCATCTATAATGGCTATGTCAGATTGACGCGACAACATGTTCATATTGCTGACGGTAACTTCTCCCGCAACAGCACCGGCCACCAACCAGAATGCGGCGCAACTCCAATCTCCCTCAATGGCATAATCCACACCGTGATATTTCTGGCCGCCCGGAATGAAAAACTCCTTGAATTCGTTGTGTTCTATTTGACCTCCGAAACGTTCTACAATATCAATGGTCATGTCTATGTAGTGGGTGCTGTCAAGATTCTTTACATGCAACACCGTGTCCTGCCCAATCATGGGGGCGGCAATCAAAAGACCCGTTAAGAATTGAGAGCTCGATTGCCAATCGATGATTGTTTCACCTCCTTTGATGGGACCCGTTAATTTGAGAGGTAACATTCCGTTTTGAGAGGATATATCAACGCCCAGTTCGCGTAAAGGGCGGATGAGCATCCCGAAATTCCTTTTTCTTGAACTCTCGGAACTTGTTATCTGTAATGTACCTTCATGCAGTGCCGCTATTGGGGCGAACAATCTTGTAGCCAAACCAGAGTCGGCCACATCAATATTCTCTTGTCTTGGAGAAAAACCTCCCGTTATGGATAAGGTCTCTTCGTCGAGCATCTTGATTTTTGCACCAAGTGCTTCTATTACATTGAGGGCGGTCTTTGCATCGTCACACAGCTCAATGTTGCGCAGAATTGTTTCGCCCTCGGCTAATAGAGCAGTGGCAAAAGCTCGTTGTGCATAACTTTTGGAACACGGAGGGGCTATTTCGCCCGATATGTCGGAGGGAAGTATGGTTGTTTCCATTACCTGTCAAGTTTAAAGTCCTCTCCGAGGTATACACGACGAACCTCTTCGTCCTCGGCCAACTCTTGTGATGAACCTGCTTTCAGCACCTTTCCTTCAAACAGTAGGTATGTTCGATCGGTAATAGAGAGTGTCTCATGCACATTATGGTCGGTTATGATGACACCGATGTTCTTGCTCTTCAATGTCGCAACGATGCTCTGAATATCGGCAACAGCAATGGGGTCTACACCCGCAAACGGCTCGTCAAGCAATATGAAGCTAGGGTTGATGGCAACTGCACGAGCAATCTCGGTACGACGACGTTCGCCACCGGATAGCTGCATGCCAAGGCTTTTGCGCACTTTTTGCAGGCGGAACTCTTCTATGAGGGTTTCAACTCTCTCTCGCTGGTACTCTTTTGAATAGTCGGTCATTTCAAGCACCGAACGGATGTTGTCCTCTACGCTAAGGCGACGAAATACGGAAGCCTCTTGTGCGAGGTATCCTACGCCCATTTGGGCGCGTTTGTAAACGGGGAGTTTGGTAATGTCGGTGATGTTGCCGTTATCGTCTTCAAGGAAAATTTTTCCGTCATTCGGTTTTATAAGGCCTACAATCATGTAGAATGTGGTGGTTTTTCCGGCACCATTGGGGCCCAGAAGTCCCACAATCTCACCTTGTTTAACCTCAATGGAGGCCTGGTTTACTACGGTGCGAGATTTATATCTTTTGACCAGTGATGAAGTAAATAATCTCATATTCGTGTATAAAAATTCACACAAAAATAGTTAAAATTCAAAAAAGTTGCTATCTTTACCATAGAGAAATATTTTATATAGTGAACATGCCGATAGATATGAATGACCAGAATTTAAGTTCACTGCTTACTGAGAAGTTGAAAGAGTACTTCGGTTTCAATACTTTCAAGGGGAATCAGGAGCAGGTGATCCGCAATGTGCTTGCGGGGAAAGATACATTCGTATTGATGCCTACCGGCGGAGGAAAAAGTCTTTGCTATCAACTTCCTGCATTGTTGATGGAAGGTGTTGCGATTGTAATATCACCGCTTATTGCATTGATGAAAAATCAGGTGGACACCATGCGCACATTCAGCGCAGAAACCGGTGTTGCCCACTTCTTGAATTCCTCGTTGAACAAGACCGAAATCAACCAGGTGAAGGAAGATGTTTTGGCGGGCAAAACAAAATTGCTCTATTTTGCTCCCGAATCTCTTACCAAGGAGGATAATGTGTCGTTCTTGCGAAAGATTAAAATTTCGTTTTATGCCATTGATGAGGCGCATTGTATTTCGGAGTGGGGACACGATTTCCGCCCCGAGTATCGTCGAATAAGACCCATAATAAACGATATAGATAAGGCGCCGATAATTGCCTTGACAGCTACGGCTACGCCCAAAGTGCAGGTGGATATTCAGAAGAATCTGGGCATGACGGATGCGACTGTGTTTAAGTCATCGTTCAATCGTCCCAATCTTTTCTATGAAATCAAACCGAAAAACAACGTAAATAAAGATATTATTAAATATATAAAGCAGCACGAGGGCAAGTCTGGTATTATCTATTGTCTGAGCCGCAAGAAGGTGGAGGAGTTGGCCGAACTTCTTGTGACTAATAGTATTAAGGCGTTGCCGTATCATGCAGGTATGAATGCCGTGACAAGGGCACATAATCAGGACGCATTCCTGATGGAAGAGGTGGATGTGATTGTTGCTACCATTGCGTTCGGTATGGGGATAGACAAGCCCGATGTCCGCTTTGTGATTCATTACGACATCCCGAAGAGTTTGGAAGGTTATTATCAGGAAACGGGTCGCGCCGGCCGAGATGGCGGTGAAGGTTACTGCCTGACTTTTTATAGTTATAAGGACATACAGAAGCTCGAAAAGTTTATGCAGGGTAAACCGGTTGCCGAGCAGGAGATCGGAAAGTTGTTGTTGCTCGAAACGGTTTCGTATGCCGAGAGTTCTATGTGTCGCAGAAAGACGTTGTTGCACTATTTCGGAGAGGAATATGGCGAGTGTAATTGTGGCGCGTGCGACAACTGCGTTAATCCCAAACCGCAGATTCCCGTGCAGAAACAGATGGTATTGGCGTTGAAAGCGCTTGAATCGATAGGCCCTAAATTTAAGATTGATTATTTGGTAAATGTCTTGTTGGGACATAATAATGCAATGATCAAGTCTTATGGTCATAATAATAACGAGTATTTTGGTGCAGGCGATGAAAACAACGACAAATTCTGGGGCGCGGTTATCAGGCAGGCGATAATTCAGGGCTTTGTTGATAAAAATATAGAGAATTACGGTCTTTTGTCGATTAATGAAAAAGGACTTGCCTATATTGATAAACCGACACCTATCTCGATAACGCTTGATCATAATTATGATGAAGAGGAGAGTGAAGAGACTGCTATGCCGTCGGGTGGAGGTGCTGCGGACGAGGAGTTGTTTGCCATGTTGAAAGATCTGCGTAAACAGGTGGCCAAGAAGAATAGTTTGCCTCCGTTTGTGATTTTCCAGGATCCGTCATTGGAAGATATGGCGGTGCAATATCCTATATCCATAGAGGAGTTGCAGAACATTAGTGGAGTGGGAGTAGGAAAAGCCCGTAAATTCGGTAGCGAGTTTGTGAAATTGATTAAAGCCTATGTGGATGAGAAAGAGATTGTTCGTCCGAAGGATATGGTGGTCAAGAGTGTCGGCAACAAGAGTGGAAATAAGATCTTCATTATCCAGAGCATCGACCGAAAGATGGATTTTGAGGATATTATGCGTGCAAAAAATCTGGATTTCGGCGACTTGTTGAATGAAATAGAGGCTATCGTAAATTCGGGAACACGTCTTAACATAGATTATTATATCAATCAAAATATAGACGAAGACAAGGCCGAAGATATATATCTTTATTTTAAGGAAGATGCAGAAACCGACAGTCTGGATGAGGCGTTGGAGGAACTTGGCTCTGATTATACGGAAGAAGAGATAAGGCTTGTCAGAATCAAGTTTATGTGTGAACAAGGAAACTAAACGAAGAGTAAATGCGTTCAAACAGAAACAACCGCAATACGAATAGAGGGGGAGGAAAGTCTGCTTCGGAGGTTAGGGCTAAAAAACATTTAGGTCAACATTTTCTGACGGATTTGAATATTGCAGCCCGTATTGCAGAGGCAATGAGTGGCGGAGGTGACGTATTGGAGGTTGGTTGCGGTATGGGTGTATTGACCCAGTTTCTGCTCCAAAGAAGTGATGTCAAAACGTGGGGTGTGGAGATAGACGGTGAGAGTATAGAATATTTGCACCGTAATTTTCCGCAGTTTACACCCACTCTCATAGAGGGCGACTTTCTGAATATGAATTTGGGCGAAATGTTTCCCGAGGGAGTTAAAGTAATAGGAAATTTCCCATATAATATTTCGTCGCAAATTTTCTTCAAAATCATAGAGTATCGTGACCTGGTGCCGGAGTGTGTCGGCATGGTGCAAAAGGAGGTGGCGGTGCGTATTGCCGAGGGCCCGGGCAGCAGAGAGTATGGAATATTGAGTGTGTTGTTGCAGGCTTGGTATGATATTGAGTATCTGTTTACGGTGCATGAGAATGTGTTCAATCCTCCACCCAAAGTAAAGAGTGCGGTAATTCGTCTTAAACGTAATCAAGTCACCGAGTTGGGTTGTGACGAGAGGTTGTTTGTAAAGGTTGTAAAGGCGGCATTTAGTCAGCGCAGAAAGATGCTCAAAAATCCCTTGCGCGATGTTTTTGGTGTGTTTGAAGAGGAACATCGTTTCTTCTCTCAGAGAGCAGAACAATTGTCGGTTGCTGATTTTGTGGAACTGACAAATTGGGTTGCGACTCACAAGAGATAGTCAAGAATTTTCATAGAAGACATTTTGAGTTGGTATGTAAATTGTTCTGCAAATGCAGAGCAACGCAATGCTATTGTTGAATTTAGATGAATGTTCAATTAAAAAATGTCTATTATGAAAAAAATCGTCTTAATGTTGATTGTGGTCGCAACTGTTTGTGGCTGTAAGAATAGTAACCGTAAGTGGACCGAGGAGCAGCGCCGAGAAGCGAAACAGATGTTGGAACTATATCGCGATCTGGTCTATTTGCAGGACCTTACCGAAGCGGAGTATCTGTTGTTTGCGGACGATGTGGTGGATACCCTTCAAGCCGAGTTCCCGAGTTATGTGACTTTTGTGGCGATGCCGGCCGTTAATGATACGGTTGAAACCTATGTGGTGGCTACAATTGTGGATGAAATTCAGGCTGACAGAAGAAATATGCGCCATGTGTTTCCTTATCAACATCTTGTGAAAAATAATATTCTGCCCGAGGGGATGCCGCGTGAACAGATACATGAGTTTTATGACTGTTTGGCTCAGCATGTGAATGGTTACTTTGGCTCTTATCAGGCATTCGTGTATGGGGCGCTGAACTCATTGTTGGATGATGTTGCGATAGTCAATTTCCAGCAAAAGTGTGCCACACCTTACTGGCCGGAAGAGACCATAACGGTTATTGAGAGTAATTAGGTTTTGACAAATTGAAAATAAAAAGCGGGCAAGTAAAATAAAACTTGCCCGCTTTTGTGTTTGTGACAACGAGGTCTATTTCTCTGCTGTGTAGAACAAGTCGAAACACTCCTTGCCGACGGGAGCAATATAGTAGTCATCCATCTTTATGGATGAGGTCAGTTCTTTGTTGCCCTTTAATAACTTACGGCGATTCAAACGGTTGGCTATGTCATAGGGAATTTGCAAAACGCATGCGGGCAGTCGATGTTGCAAATCGAAAACATCAAACCGCATGATTTTGTTTACCGACTTTTTGTTCAACTCATAATACTCCATGACTTTCGGATTGCCGAAAACTCCCGCCGCCTCAACTTTTCCAAACGCGGTAGAGAGTAATGAATAAAACTCTTCGGGCGAATATTCGCGTACGTGCCATGGGTTGCGAGTGAGCGACATAGGGCGATTGGGTGTGGAGATGATGAGTTTTCCGCCGGGTTTTAAGACGCGGAAAATCTCTTTCACCAATTCGTAATCCTCTTTTATGTGTTCTATCACTTGAAAGGTAACCACAAAATCGTATGTGTCAGATTCAATCCCACGCAATGGCGGAACATTCATATCTTTGTATTCGGCATTCGGGATGGAGGCGATAATCTCTTCTGCACCTTGATGTTTGTCAATGGTGGTGAAGTGTTCGCAGTGAGGAGCAATTACAGTGGCTCCATATCCGCTGCCTGTACCAATTTCCAGCACCGAACCATGAACCATTTCGGCGGCTTTGTGGTATGCCAATAGCGAACGTTGGAATACGTAGTTGTCCGACGGATCGGTTTGTGAAACGCGTTCTGCGGTCTGCATTTTCGCCATGTTTCTATAATAGTTTTATGGAGTTGTCGTCAATCTTAATGATGTTGCGTTTGAGCAGGTTCCCTACTGCGCGCTTAAAACTTTTTTTGCTCATTTGAAGCGCTTCTTTAATCTCTTCCGGAGAAGATGCGTCACTCAAATGTAATACACCGCCGTTTGCCTTTAATGCCGATTTGATGCGTTCGGCCGACAATACGATTTCATCCATACCGGTCGGAGAAAGTGAGATGTCTATGCGATTCTCGTCGGTTATCTTGGTTACGTAGGCGGTTAATTTGTCACCTATTGATACCGGTTTGAAAATCTGACTGTTGTATATCATTCCCCAGTGGCGGTTATTCGCTATGACGCGATAGCCTTTTTCCACGCGTCGTGTAACAAGTATCTCCACCTGTTCACCCACATTTAACGATATGTTGTCGTTGTTTATATATTTGTTCAGGCGGGCAGTTGCCGTGGCACGGCCGGTGATGTTGTCATTGTAGATGTAAACCACATAGCTTCGGCCTATCTCCATCGGAATGGCTTGGTTGCTGTTGGGCAGAAAAAGGTGCTTTGCCGATAGGCCCCAATCAAGGAAAAATCCATACGCATTTTTATCCACCACCTTCAAACTTGCCAACTCTCCTGCCGTGGCAAAAGGTTTTTCGGTTGTGGCAACGAGTCTGTTTTCTGAATCGTGATAGACGAAAACCGATATGTCGTCACCCACTTTGTCGGAAAGTGAAACATATCTATTGGGAAGAAGTACCTCTTCGCCATCTGTGTCTGCAAGAAACAGTCCGAAATCGGAGATTCTGCTGATTTTAAGTGTGTGATAATATCCGGCTGTCAGCATTATGAATTTATTTTTATTGGACAAAAGTAGTCAATTTTGTCGAAATAACCGTAGTACGGAGAGTTTTTTGAAGGTGAGGATCGGATAAGATGGATTTTGAGTGAGTAGTGGTTGTATGGGGTTATGGCCTGATAGGAAAAAATTATGGGTAATAATGGCTTTTTGTCGGGGTATTTTGATACATTTCATTAATTTTGCGGAGAATAATCAGCCGAGAGATTATTTGTATTGTTAATATGTTGATATACAGATTATGAGATTGAGTAAGGTGATGGTTGGTTGCATGGCTGCAATGATGATGACGGTGGCATGCAAGGGACAAAATAATGAGGTGCAGAATTTGGGTTATGCAAATGTGACGATACCTCAGGTGCCAAATAGTTTGACTTTTGCAGGCGAGGAGGTGCCTTTTGAGTATTTCGATGTTGCGGAGAGTTTTCAGCGTGAGATGCTGGTTACCTTGTATATGCACTCAAAAACATCATTGACTCTGCTGAAATCAAAACGTTATTTTTCAATCATAGAGCCGATTCTGGAACGAAATGGTGTTCCTGCCGATTTCAAGTATCTCTGCTGCATAGAGAGCGGTTTGGATGAGGATGCTGTTTCGGTTGCAGGAGCAGGCGGCTTGTGGCAGTTTATGCCCGCCACGGGAAAGAAATGTGGTCTGTTGCAGGAGAAAGGTATAGACGAGAGATTTCATATAGAGAAGGCTACCGAAGCGGCATGCGTGATGTTGAAGGAACTTTACGAACAGTTCGGCTCGTGGACATTGGCAGCGGCTGCCTATAATCTCGGCCCTAACGGTGTGAACCGTCGTCTTGACCAGCAGATTGTGGCGACGAACTATTATGATGCCTATTTCCCGTTGGAAACACGTCGTTATATGTTTCGCATCTTGTCTTTCAAGGTGTTGATGGAAGCCGGCCCCGAGAATTTCGGATATAATATTTCGGAGGATGATTATTATTTGCCGTTGGCGGATTATCATGAGATAGAGGTGACGGGCAGCCATATTGATTGGTCTGTTGTGGCGGTGGAAAATAATACCAATTACAGAGTGTTGAGACTGTTGAACAATTGGATTCGTGATTATGAATTCGATAATCCCAAAGGCTACACATTCAAGGTGAAAATACCCAACGAAAACTTCAGATTGCGTTGAAAGAGAGAGAATCCATAATAATAACGGGTGCGAGGGTCAATAATCTTAAAAATATTGACCTTGAAATTCCTCGTAACCAACTGGTGGTGATTACCGGCTTGTCGGGCTCGGGAAAATCATCATTGGCCTTCGATACGATTTATGCCGAAGGGCAGCGTCGATATATGGACACCTTGTCGGCCTATGCCCGTCAGTTTATAGGCAATATGGAACGTCCCGAGGTGGATAAGATCGAGGGATTGAGTCCGGTTGTCGCTATTGAGCAGAAAACCACTAATCGTAATCCCCGTTCGACGGTTGGAACTGTTACGGAGATAAACGATTTCCTGCGTCTTTTGTATGCGAGAGCTGCGACGGCATATTCGCCGATTACGGGAGAGGAGATGGTTCATTTCTCGGATCAGCAAATAGTGGAGCTGATAAAGGAACGTTATGATGGTAAACGTGCCGCGATTCTTGCACCTGTCGTAAGAGGCAGGAAAGGACATTACAGAGAATTGTTTGAGAACTTTCTGAAAAAAGGTTATCTCTATGCACGTATCGATGGAGAGGTGATGGAGATGACGCGCGGAATGCGTCTTGATAGGTATAAGGTACATGATATCGAACTGGTTGTCGATCGTTTGGTGGTGGACGAGAATGTGGATGACAGGCTGATGACCAGCTTGCGCGAAGCGATGCGACAAGGGAAAGGAGTCATTGCCGTGTATGAATATAGCAGTGGCGAGATGAGATATTTCAGTCGCCATCTGATGTGTCCCACAACGGGAGTGTCGTTCAATGATCCGGCACCGCATACATTCTCTTTTAACTCGCCTCAGGGCGCGTGTCCCCATTGTAACGGCTTGGGAGAGGAGATGGTCTTTGATATGGATAAGATTATTCCCGACAAGGCGAAAAGTATCCGAACGGGTGGTATAGAGCCGCTGTCTTATTATAAGGATAAGTTGCTGGATGCTCAGTTGGAGGCGTTGGGACGTCGCTACGGATTTACATTGGATGAGCCGTTGGAATCTCTTTCGGAGGAGGCACTGTCTGCAATATTGTACGGAGAGGCAGAACCCCTGACAGTGGATATGCACGAAATCTCGGGGGTTACATATAACCGTATGGTGGCTTGGGAAGGTGTGGCGGAGTATATACAGCAACAGGATGAACTTGCAGCCAATTCCAGCAAGAAGGCGGGTAAATGGTTGGAACAGTTTGTTAATAAAATGCCGTGTAGTGTGTGTGGCGGGTCGCGACTCAAAAAAGAAGCATTGCAATTTAAAATAGCGGGTCTGGATATTGCACAGGTTTCGGCAATGAGTATTGACGGAATGATTGAGTGGGTGAAAGAATTGCCCGAGAAATTGAGCGCAAAACAGAAACTTATTGCAGAGGAGATCTTGAAGGAGATTGCGGAACGTCTTGATTTCTTGTCAGATGTCGGTTTGGGGTATCTGACTCTCAACAGAGCATCACGAACATTATCGGGTGGCGAGAGCCAACGCATACGCTTGGCAACCCAAATAGGTTCGAAACTTGTAAATGTGCTTTATATACTTGATGAGCCGAGTATAGGTTTGCATCAGCGTGATAACAGGCGATTGATAGATGGTTTGAATAAGTTGCGCGGAATGGGTAACTCAATCATAGTTGTTGAGCATGACGAGGAGATGATGCGTAATGCCGATTATCTTGTTGATATAGGGCCGGGCGCAGGTGTTGCGGGAGGATATGTGGTTGCAGCAGGCACACTTGAAGAGGTGCTTAAAACTGACTCTCTGACGGCGGACTATTTGAACGGTACAAGAAAGATAGAGGTGCCGAAAAATAGACGAACGGGTAATGGTAAGAGTATAGTGGTCAAAGGGGCGCGAGGTAACAATCTTAAAGATGTTACAGTGGAGTTTCCGTTGGGAGTCATCATCTGTGTTACGGGTGTCAGCGGTAGCGGAAAATCCACGCTGGTTGATGATACACTGAGAGCTGCGTTGAGTAGAGAACTGTATCGTTCGTATGATAAGCCGTTGGATTTTGATGCCATTGAGGGATTGGAGAATATTGACAAGATGGTGGTCGTAGATCAGGCACCCATAGGCCGTACTCCGAGAAGTAATCCGGCTACATATACAGGCGTGTTTGGCGATATAAGAAAACTGTTTGAAAAGACTCCCGATGCTCAAATCAGGGGGTATAAAGCGGGTCGATTCTCGTTTAATGTCAAAGGAGGGCATTGTGAAACGTGTCATGGTGCGGGAGTGCAGACGATAGAGATGAATTTCCTGCCCGATGTTTATGTGACCTGTCGCAGTTGTAACGGTAAGAGATACAATAGGGAAACATTGGAGGTGAAGTATAAGGGCAAGAATATCAACGATGTGTTGAATATGACCATAGATGACGCTACGGAGTTTTTTGCCAATATACCTTCAATATACACAAAATTGCATGCGGTGCAGAGTGTCGGACTGGGATATCTGAAATTGGGACAACCTTGCACCACGTTGTCGGGTGGCGAGTGTCAGAGAATAAAACTGGCAAGCGAATTGGCAAAACGTGATACGGGTAAAACGCTTTATATCTTTGATGAGCCTACCACGGGATTGCATTTTGAGGACATCAGGCAATTGTTGTCGGTGTTGGGGAAACTGGTGGAGAAAGGGAATACGGTGTTGATAATAGAACACAATCTGGATGTGGTGAAATTTGCCGACCATGTAATAGATATGGGACCCGATGGAGGTGATGCGGGAGGACAGGTTGTAGATGCCGGTACGCCAGAGGAGGTTGCTGCTCGAAAACGTGGCTATACGGGAGAATATCTTGCCGAAATGCTTTAATCATGTTTTCTTATTGTGGGTGTTGATGTCAAGTGAGTGTGATGCTTGACAGGGTGTTGTATGGCGTGCAAATTGCTCTATTGTCTGCTATTGTAAACTAAATATTATCAAATGCCGGAGAATTTGAAAAATTTTATTAATGGCTTTGAATAGTGCGAAACTATTGCTATATTTGTAGAAAAGGTTAGTTGTATATATTAAACAGATAGAGTGAGATATGTCAGAAAGAAAACTTAAAATCAGAGATTTGACTCTGAGAGACGGACAGCAGTCGGCATTTGCCACCCGAATGAAACAGGAGCAGATAGATCGAGTGTTACCTTTTTATAAGGATGCAAATTTCTATGCCATGGAGGTGTGGGGTGGAGCAGTGCCCGATTCTGTTATGAGATTCCTGGGAGAGAATCCCTGGACAAGGTTGGAGTCTATACATAAAGAGGTGAGTGAAGTGTCAAAACTGACCGCATTGTCAAGAGGTCGTAACCTGTTTGGTTATGCACCTTACACAGACGAAATTATTGAGGGCTTCTGCCGTAATGCAATAGAGTCCGGATTGGGTATTATGCGTATTTTTGATGCGTTGAATGATGTGGACAATGTCAAGTCAACCATCAAATATGTGAAGAAATATGGTGGAATTGCCGATTGTGCGGTTTGTTACACTATCGACCCCAAGTATCCGAAATTGAGCTTCTTTGATAAGCTCAAAGGAAAAAAGACTCCCGAAGATGTGTTTACTGACGCATATTTTGTAGATAAAGCTAAACAGATGGCTGCTTTGGGGGCTGATATGATCACCATTAAGGATATGAGTGGTCTTATTCCTCCCAAGAGAGTGTATGATTTGATTAAACTTATCAAGTCAAATGTGTCTATCCCCGTTGATTTCCATACCCATTGTACTCCCGGATACGGATTGGCATCTGTGATTTCGGCTATTGCTGCGGGTGTGGATATTGTGGATACGAATATTTGGAACTTTGCGGGAGGTCCTGCGGCTCCGGCTATTGAGTTGGTTTATATCTTCTGTCAGAAGATGGGCGTTCAACTCGATATTAATATGGAGGCTGTTCACAAGATTAGTGATGAGTTGTTGAATATTCGTCATGAGCTGGATGCTTATGATGCTGTTAAGCAGTTCCCGAAACCGTTTAACCCGCTGACCGATAAGCTTGATCCCGCTATTGAAGCTGAGTTTGACCGTGCGGTTAAGGCGGCTGTTGAAGTGGATGAAGACACATTGGTGGATGCTTGTCATAAGATTGAGGCTTATTTCAACTTCCCGGCACCCAATGAACTTGTTCAAAAAGCCGAGATTCCGGGCGGTATGTATACTAACATGGTGGCTCAGTTGAAATCTCTCAAAAGTGAGGATTTGTTGGAGCCTGCAATGAAGTTGATTCCTGCTGTTCGTTTGGCAGCCGGTCTGCCTCCTTTGGTGACTCCCACCAGCCAGATTGTGGGCGCGCAGGCAGTGAACTGTGCAATCAGCCTTAGCAAGGGTAAGCCGATGTATGCCACAACGTCTAATCAGTTTGTGAATTTGGTGAAGGGTGAATATGGTAAGACGCCTGTGAAGATTGATCCCGAATTCCGTTTGCAGATAGCAGGTGTAAGAGAGGAAACTCCTTATGATACAAGTAAATATCAGATGCAACCTAATCCTGTACTTGAAGATTGTGGCGGTGTTAAGTTGGCTGAAAATGAGAAAGAGCAGTTGTTGCTCGAACTCTTCCCGCAGGTGGCGAAAGATTATTTGACCAAGGTTAAGAGAGCCCGTTGGGAGGCAAGCAGACCCAAAGAGCCGGAACCCCAGCCGCTGCCCGAAAAACCCGTTATCAAGATTGATACAGACGGTGTTTATGCTCCGGTTGATTCGGTGGTTCAAAAATATCTTGTAAAGGTTGGCGATACGGTTAAACGCGGTCAGGTGGTTGCTATTCTCGATGCTCTCGGAATGGAGAACCATATTCCTTCGGAGTATAACGGAGTGGTTAAAGAGTTCCTTGCGAAAGAGGGCGAGGTGGTTTATGGCGATAATCCGTTTGTCGTTTTTGAATAGGAATAAATGTATATATGATGGAGGTGTGGCTCGTATGAGTTGCACCTCTTTTATTTTAGGCTTATTCGGCAAATGGAGATATTATGCAAGCGTGGCTTGGTATCCGAATAAAACAAAAGCCACCGATTTTCATCAGTGGCTTTACTCTTAATTTGTCGGGATGACTGGATTCGAACCAGCGACCTCCAACTCCCGAAGCTGGCGCGCTAACCGGACTGTGCTACATCCCGAGCATTTGCGAGTGCAAATATAATAAATATATTTTTACAAAATAATTTTTTCGGCTTTTTTAATTTTTTACATACATCTTTTTGCTTTTTAACGGGGTTTCTTTGGTGTGGGACAGTTGATTCGGTTAAATTTATTACTTTTGTGGTGTATTAGAAAAGTAGAAAGTGTATGGAGTATATAGTAGATAAAGACAATGAATTGTTGAAATTTCTTTTTGAGAAGATGGCGGACAAGAGTCGTACGACGGTCAAATCTTTTCTTACCCATGGGCAGGTGTCTGTAAATGGTTGTGTGTCTACGCAATTTAATTTCCCTTTGCAGGCTGGTGATAGGGTGGAGGTGACACGTCAGCGACAGAAAGATGTTTTTCATCACCCCATGATGCGCATTGTGTATGAAGACGAGTATATTGTGGTGATTGACAAACGAAATGGATTGCTGTCTATTGCTACCGATAAGGAGCCGCAAAAGAATGCCTACTATATATTGAGTCAATATCTAAAACGTCAGGATGCACGCAATAAAATCTTTGTGATTCACAGGCTTGATAGAGAGACCTCCGGTTTGATGATGTTTGCCAAGAATGAAGAGGTGAAGCGCATTATGCAGGAAAATTGGCTGACTCAGGTTCTGGATCGTCGTTATGCGGCGGTTGTGGAGGGAGTTATGCCGACCGAAGAGGGAAAAATTGAGACATGGCTGGTGGAAGATGCAAATCATAAGGTGTGGGTGAGTCGTGATGAGAATGGAAAGAAGGCTGTTACGCATTATTCGGTTATAAAGGCGGGAAAAGAGTATTCGTTGGTGGATCTAAAACTTGATACGGGACGAAAAAATCAGATTAGAGCTCACTTGGAGTGGATGAAATGTTCTATTGCGGGAGATAAAAAGTATGGGGCAAAGAGTAATCCGCTTGGTAGAGTGGCGCTGCACGCCTATAAGTTGGATATAAAACATCCGGTGACTGGCCAACGCCACGTGTTTATTACCAGAATTCCTCAAAACTTTGAAGAAACGGTAAAGTAGATGGGTCTTTATAAAGAAAACAGCACCTTACAGAATATTGTAAGGTGCTGTTTTATAATGTCGAGGTACTGAGATTCGAACTCAGGACCCCCTGCTCCCAAAGCAGGTGCGCTAACCGGGCTGCGCTACACCTCGTCATAAATGCACTGCAAAAATAACAACATTCTTTAAATATTTCTGCTTTCTGCTTTAATTTTATCTTTTTTATTTGTTTAATGTTGTGTGCGAGAATAAAAAGTCTGCTTTGGGTAGATAATTTCATTAAATATTTTGCATTGTGTGAGAATTGTTGATATATTTGTGATATCAAAATGATATTATAAGTGCAAATTTAAAATCAAATGGTTATGCAAAATGTAAATTATGATTTCAAGGGGTTTAAGGCAAACGGATTTTTGATGCTGTTTGTTAGTTTTATTGTGCTTGCTGCAATGATAGTTAGTTGTGTGTATCTGGCCGATTATCCGATTCTTATTGCATCTGCGGCAATATTGTTTATTGCATGGATCCTTATTTTGTGCGGATTCATGATGTTGGAGCCTAATGAGGCCGTGGCAATGGTGTTCTTCGGAAAATATGAGGGTACTTTCACTAAAAACGGCTATTATTGGTTTAATCCGTTCTATACCCGAAAAAAGGTGTCGATGCGAGCAAGAAATCTAAATGCCGAACCTATTAAGGTGAATGATAAAACGGGTAACCCTATTATGATAGGTCTGGTACTTGTTTGGAAGGTTAAAGATGTTTATAAGGCCTTGTTTGAGATAGATTCGCAGACTATGGCATCGAGTGGGACAAACACTATCGGTAATACTCCGGCAGCGCGTATGGCGGCATTTGAGGAGTTTGTGAGAGTGCAGAGTGATGCGGCTTTGCGTCAGGTGGCAGGTCGTTATGCTTATGATGAGAATGGTGCGGTGACTGATTCTGTTACGTTGCGCTCGGGTGCTGACGAGATAAATGAGTTCTTGGTTTCGACACTGAATGAACGACTTTCTTTGGCTGGTATGGAGGTTGTAGAGGCTCGCATTAACTATCTTGCTTATGCTCCCGAGATTGCAGCCGTAATGTTGCGCCGTCAGCAGGCCGATGCGATTATCTCTGCTCGCGAGAAGATTGTGGAGGGTGCTGTCTCAATGGTTAAGATGGCTTTGAATAAGCTTTCGGACGAGGAGATCGTGACTTTGGATGACGAGAAAAAGGCGGCTATGGTAAGCAATTTGTTGGTGGTTTTGTGTGCTGACGAGTCTGCACAGCCGGTAGTCAATACGGGAACGCTTTATAATTAGCGTGTGTCATGATAAAAGTATATGATTTCATAAGAGGTAAAGAGGTTAAGATTATCTCCATTGCGGTTCTCCTGACTCTTGTGTTCGTGTTTTTGGTGTTGGTTTTCGACACCGAGGACTTGTCGCTTGTGGGCAGAATCGTAAATACATCTATACTGGTTCTTGTTTTTGCTATTGCTTGGGGTAGTTGTCCGAAAAGAATGGTGGTAACATCCGATAATCTGATAATTGAGAAAAATTTTGGACGGAGTATAGTGATTCCGCGATACAGAATAAAATCGGTGGAGAGTGTTGAGTACAAACAACTGAAATTGATTCGCACATTCGGAAATGGCGGCTTGTTTGGCTATACGGGCAGATATAGCAGTCGTACGTTGGGTAAGATAAGGATGTTGGCAACCGAAAGAGATAATCTGGTTTGCATTAAAACCGATTCGGAGTGTTATGTGGTTTCCTGCCGTAGGAGAGATGATTTTGTTTCAACTGTTGGGTCAATGATTGTTAAACGGTAACTTATGGCTGCGAAGGAAGAAAAAACGAAAAGTTTTGTGTTAAGGGTTGATGCCGAGACTATGGTGCAGATAGAGAAATGGGCTGCCGATGAGTTTCGCAGTATCAACGGGCAATTGCAGTGGATAATTTCGGAGGCATTGCGTAAAAGTGGCCGTAAAAAGAACTAATACAAAGAAAATTTACTATTTTTAAGGAGTTAATCTTCTTAACGACAAGGCATATGAAAAAGATTGTTGTTTTTACGGGAGCAGGAGTGAGTGCCGATAGCGGCCTGGCTACATTTAGAGATAGTGACGGCCTTTGGGCGAACTATCGCATAGAAGATGTGTGTACTCCGCAGGCGCTGATTAATAACCGAGCCCAAGTGATAGAGTTTTACAACATCCGCAGAAAGGAGTTGTTAGGTAAGGCTCCTAATGACGGCCACATTGCCATTGCCCGTTTGGAGCAATATTTTGATGTGGAGGTGGTTACGCAAAATGTGGATGATCTGCATGAAAGAGCTGGAAGTACAAAGGTGACACATCTGCATGGCGAGTTGAAAAAACTGCGAAGTATGCGTGACGAGAATGCAGTGTATCCCATTGAAGGTTGGGAACAGGGCCTTGAAGACAGAGGCGCCGATGGTGCCTTGTTGCGCCCTCACATAGTCTTTTTCGGGGAGTCGGTCCCTATGTTTGACAAGGCAACCCGTATTGCGGCCAAGGCAGATATTATGTTGGTTGTAGGTACGTCGTTGGCGGTGTATCCTGCGGCCTCGTTGATACGTTATGTGCCGTCGGGAACACCTATCTATATGGTGGATCCGGGAGAGCCTGATGTTCATGGTGTCTACAATCTGACGAAACATTTGCGTATGCGTTCGGCAGAGGGAACTCCGCAGATCGTAGATGAGATTATTGCTAAATATGCTAAATAGAATAAATAACCAAAACCAGTAAAAAAATGAAAAAATCAGTATTAGTTGCGTTGGTTGTAGCGTTGTTTTCGCTTACGTTCTGTGATACCAACAAAGAGAAACCCACCTTGTATATTATAGGTGATTCGACGGTTGCCCAAAATTCTGGCAAGATTGTGGGCTGGGGTAGCCCCATTGCCGATATGTTTGATACGACGAGAATAAATGTTGTGAATAAGGCTCGTGGTGGTCGCAGCAGCAGAACATATCTTAACGAAGGATTGTGGCAGGAAGTTTGTGATATGTTAAAACCGGGCGACTTTGTGTTGATGGGATTTGGTCATAATGATGGAAATCCGCAGGGACGTGGATCTGCAATGGGTGGTTACAGTGAGGAGACCACCGAGGTTACAAAGCCTGACGGAACAACCGAATTGGTACATACGTTTGGTTGGTATATGACCAAATTTGTGCGTGATGCAAAAGAAAAAGGGGCAACCCCGATTCTTTTCTCGCAGATTCCGTGGCGAGAGTTGTATGACGGCAAGTCGAAACGTTCTGATAAAACTTTTGGAAAGTGGTTGGGTGAGATTGCCGAGGCTGAGCAGGTACAGTATGTGGATCTGAACAGCATGGTGGCCGATAAGTATGAAGCTATGGGCCAGGAGGCGGTTAATGCCTTTTTCCCGGGCGATCATACCCACACTAATATTGAGGGCGCGACGCTGAATGCGCAGACCATGATTGAGGGTTTGCAGCAGTTGGAGAAATGTAAATTGGTGAAATATATAAAGAAATAATGCGACAATAGCGGTCCGATTAGAGTCGTACGGAGGTGTGTGTCGGGTGTCGCATCGGAGATTTGTTCTCGAAGCGATACGTAAGGCAGACACCTCCGTTGTTTTTGTCGGAGATGTACTGATGTTTAATTTTTTAAGGTAGTTTGGTTATGAAAGGAGTTCATTTGGCAATGTTCCTGGGAGGAATGTTGGTAGGAGGTGTGGTTGCTTTGTTGTATGCTCCCGAGTCGGGAGAGCAAACCAGAAAGCATATCAAGGATTTTGTGGATAAAAAAGTGGAAGGAATTAAGGAGAATTATTCGGAACTTGCCGAAAAGGTAAAGCGTTCCTACTCCGCAAATCCCGAACACCACAAGGCGGAAAGTATTGAGGGATAATGTTCTTTTAATGTGCTTCTATGATGCCGAGTAGGGTTGATGGTCTGTTGTCCGATTTGAAAGAGTATGTTAATCTCAGAACGGATGCAATAAAACTGCAAGTAATAGAGGGTATTTCGGTTATTTGTGGGCGTTTATTGGGTGTTATGATAGCTGTTATGGTGGGAGTGGTGGCTATATTGATATTTGTGGCGGCTATTGTGGTGATCTTGTCCTGGTTGTTGGATTCTCTTTTCTGGGCATTTATTATCGTAGGTGCATGTCTGTCAATGGTGGCTTTATGGTTGTATGCTTTGCGGGACAGATTGTTTGTAGATTCGTTTGTTAAATCGTTATGCTCATTATTGTTTGCTGATGGACAAAAGGATTAATGAGAATGAGATGAGATATTCTGAAATAGCATCGCTTGACGAACTGAGTGCTGCATTGGAAAAATTGAATATTACCATTGCTCGTCAGGAGAGGGTTGTTCGCGAAAGGATGAGAACCTTTCTTATGCCTATTAAGGGGTTTGTACCCATTGTGTCTTCAACACTTGGCGCTATGGTGGGTGGTGGAATTGTGTAGTCCGTAGTTAAAGGTATGAAACTCGGTCGTGATATTGTTGGTATATTTCGCAGGCTGGGATTTGGCAAATGAACACCACT
>JAGBHS010000042.1 GCA_017935385.1 Tidjanibacter sp. | reverse complement strand
TACCGGCAAGGTGACCGAGATTCCGTTTGAGATCACCGATAACCGTACCCGCGTGGAGATGACCATTGAGGGATATGGCAGCAAGGTGATAACCATCCGCAAGCAGGACAAGAAATTTGATATTCGTCAGTTTGGTGCCGTAGGTGACGGAGTGACGGTCAATACGAAGGCCATTCAGAGTGCCATAGATGCGGCTCATGCAAATGGCGGCGGTTGCATCGTTGTTGAGGGTGGTAACTATATGACTGGCGCTTTGTTCTTCAAAGACGGTGTGGACTTGGAGGTTAAGGAGGGCGCAATGCTCACCGGTACCACCAATCAGAGTGACTATCCCGTTATCTCGACCCGTTTCGAGGGTATTGAGGTGGAGCATACGTGTGCATTGTTGAACTTCGACCACTCGCGCAATGTGCGTGTTTACGGTGGCGGTACTATCAATGGTAACGGACTCGCATGGCCCAAACGTCAGCGTCCCGCACAGCCCCAGCAGCAGCCTAAACAGCAGGCCTCTTCGGTGATGGATCAGTTGGCACAGGGTGTGAGCATTGCACAGACTATGGGCTCGCGTCCCCGTCTGTTGTGCTTTACCGACTGTCCGGGTGGCGATATCCGTGATTTGAAGATGTTGAATCAGTCATGCTGGTGTCTGCATGTGCTTTATACCGACGGATTCACGATTGACAATCTTGAAATTCTGGCCGAGGCTTATATCGCAAGTTCCGATGGTATCGATATCGACTCTTCGAGCAACGTGATTGTTCGTAATACGGATATCAATGTATATGATGATTGTATCTCAATCAAATGCGGTAAGGGTTCCGATGGTCGCCGTGTGGGTCGTCCCAGCGAGAATATCCTCATTGAGAACTGTAATTTCAACTACGGACATGGTGGTATTGCCATGGGTAGCGAGATTTCGGGCGGTATCCGCAACGTGCTGGTGCGTAACTGCGTGATGGGTAAGAACAATTCGGCTCCGATCCGTTTCAAGAGTCAGCCGAGCCGTGGCGGTTTGGTGGAAAACATCACCTTTGAGAACATTGTTTTGGAGGGATGTCAGTGTATGTTGGAGTGCAACATGATGTGGCGCATGAAGGGTGAGTTTGAGGCTCCCGCAGAGAAACTCTCGGAGTTGAGAAACATTCGTCTTATCAATGTTGATGGTTCGGTGCGTGTGGCAGGAACCATTGCAGGTTTCGATACCGAGCCGATGGGCGAACATGTATTCATCTTTGAGGATTGCGATGTGAAGGCCGAACGCGGTATCTCGCTCCAACACACCCGTCAGACCGATTTCAGCGGACTGAATCTTACCGTTGAGCAGGGCGAACCTATATATCAGGCTGGTCAGGCTCCCGAGGTTAGAATCATTCCCGATAATACTCCCAACACACAAGTGAAGTAAGGAAGAGTTCGTACTATATTACCCAAATGTTAATGAATAAAAAATGAACAAAAATATGAATAAGAAAGTGATGACAGTGTTGGCGGCGATGATGGTGGCTGCCTCACTTACGGCTCAGAATCAGCCGCAACAGAATCAGCCCGCAGGACAAAAACCTCCGCAGGGCCAGCAACAACAGCGTCAGCGTCGTCCCGACTACCGACCCGTCGGTTCGGATAATGTGAAGGTGGATCCGCAGGTTGAGGCGGTGGAACTTGCACGCACCATCCGTCCCGAGGCGGGCTCTACCCGCAAGGGCAACAATCCCGTTATCTTCATGATAGGTGACTCTACCATGCGTACCGGAACCAAAGGAAATGCCGACAACGGTCAGCGCGGTTGGGGCTACTATGCAGTGGATCTGTTTGATACGGATCGTATCTCGGTGGAGAACCACGCTATGGGCGGAACCAGCAGCCGCACGTTCTATGACCGTCTGTGGGCCGATGTTGTCAAAGGTGTGCAGCCGGGTGACTGGATGATTATACAGATTGGTCACAACGACAGCGGTCCGTACGATACGGCTCGTTCGCGCAACTCCATCCCCGGAACAGGCAAAGAGTCAATCGAGGTGGTGAATGAAACGACAGGCGAGAAGTCGGTGGTTTATAGCTATGGTGAGTATATACGCCGTTATGTGAACGAGACCCGTGCCCGTGGTGGTAACCCCATTCTGTTGTCGCTGACTCCGCGCGATAAATGGAACGAGGACGGTTCGCTGATTCGTTACAATGTGGACTCTTACACTCCGTGGCTCAAAACTATTGCCGAGGAGCTGGATGTTCCTTTCCTGGATTTCAACAATGCCGGCTCGGATAAGTATGAGCATGTATACGATAAGAAGAAGGTGTCGTTGATGTTTTTCAGCGACAATATCCACACCAGCGATTTTGGCGCACGCGACAATCTTGCCACCTTTGAGAAACTGTTGCGCGCAAGTGATATCAAGCTCAAAGAGTATCTGTTGCCCGAGGTGACCTATAAGAGTGAGGTGCGCGAGATGGGTAAATCGGTGCTGTTCCTTGTGGGCGATCGTACTATGGGCGGTGACAATGGCTCTTTTGGTTGGGGCGATGCGTTTGTAAAGATGCTCAACAAGAAGAAAGTGGTTGTTGATGACCGTACACAATCCGGGTTGGGTACCCGTACCTATCTTGAAGCAGGTCATTGGGATGCTGTTTATGAGTCGGTGGAGAAGGGCGATTATGTTTTCATCCAGTTCGGATATGACGAGAGTGGCGACATCAACGTGGGAGAGGCTCGCGGCGTGCTTGACGGAAACGGCGATGAGAAACAGGTGATGCTCATGGAGAAAACGGGTCGTTACAATGGTATCTACACCTATGGTTTCTATCTGCGCAAATACTGCATGGATATAATTGAGAAGGGTGCTACTCCCGTTGTTATAAGTTATGTTCCGGTGCTTGACGAACGTGGTATGCTGGCTGACAATGCCGACAACTATGGCAAGTGGGCGCGTGAGGCGGCGAAAGATGCGGGTGCGCTGTTCATCGACCTGAACAAAGAGGCTGTAGATGAGTTGGATGAGTTGCCGTACAGCAAACTTAAAAAACTCTTTGTCGGCAACGACCGTCTTTCAAAGAGAGGTGCAGCGGTGATGGCCGAAATAGTTGAGGACGAAATCGATGATCTCGATTCAAGAATGGAGAATATTCTCAAATAGAGTTTCGGGTATATAAAAAAGAGGCGCAATGTTTTGCGCCTCTTTTTTTATGGAGTTTTTTACTATTTGGTCGGGATGCGAATCACCGTCAGTGAGTAGGCCGGAAGGGTGTAAGAGAACTTCCTGCCCACCTCTATGGTGCTTGTGACGGGCACACAATCGGTGTCAAGTGGCTGTCCGCCGAACAGCGTCATCTGCGCCTCGGTTTTGCCTTTCAACGAGGTGTTGTTCAGACGTACCGAAGTGTTTACATCAGCGGGCAGAGTGTTCACGAGTTTTATAATCAGGTCGCCCGATTTGTCCACCACGGTAGAAACCGATACTCGTTTACTCACCTGCTGCTCGCCGGCAACCTCCAATTCGCTTGCCACATAACGTGTTCCTGCATTCTGACCGAACAGCATCTGGGTATAATAATCGGTGGTGAGTTTCACCTCCTTGTTATTGAAGTAGATGAGGTCGGGTGTCCAGTTCTTGTGCAGTTCGTTGCAGAGCAGCGGTGCGTAGGAGGCCATCTCCACAATGTCGGCATTACGTTCCACATTGGTCAGGTAGAGGGCCACAGTGAGGGCGGTCTCCATGTTGTTTGCGCGGCCATAGTTGGCATGTGCGGCATACTCGCCGAGATATACTTTCGGACCTTTGCGATCGTAGTTGTCATAGAAATCCTGATGATTGATGAACCAGCCGGGAGTGACGTAGTAGTGTTCGTCGACGAGGTCGAGTTGCAGGTCGCGCGATATTTCCCAACCGCGTTCATAGTCCGAACCGTGCCAGAACGGACCTGCCGTACCGACAATGTTGATGTCGGGATACTTTTTGCGCACTGCCTCGCAGATCATTCGGTAACGTTCCTCAAAGGTCCACGAAATAAGATCCTCGTTGCCGATGCCTATATATTTCAGATTGAAGGGTTCGGGATGACCGGCCTCGGCGCGTTTGCGAGCCCACTCCGATGTTGCGGGATTGCCGTTTGCCCACTCAATGAGGTCGAAGATGTCTTGTATGTAGTCATCCATCTCGTCCATAGGCAGACCTCCCTGCTGGCCTGCACCGCCATGTGACGAATTCTGACAAGGCACACCTGCCGCCACAACGGGCAGAGGCTCTGCTCCCAGATCTTCACACATGAGGAAATATTCATAATAACCCAATCCGAGTGACTGGTGATAGTTCCAGATGTTGCGCATCGGGATGCGGTCTTCAAGGTTGCCGATGGTGTATTTCCAGCGGTACATGTTGTCAAGACCGTCGCCATGGACCAGACAGCCGCCCGGGAAACGTACAAAACGGGGCTTCATTGCGGCCAATGCCTCCATAAGGTCGGCACGCAAACCGTTCTTGCGGTTCTTGTAGGTTTTTTGAGGGAAGAGAGATATCATGTCGAATGCATAGCGACCCGCCGTGAGAGGGCGCACGTGTAACGAGGCCGCCTCGGTATCTTCTGTGGCGATGAGAACGCACTCCGATTTCAACCACTCGTTGATGCCCGCCTTTACTCTGCCGCTTGCTATTGTCTTTCCGTTCTCTTTGATGCTGATTTCTATCTCGTTGCCATTGCCGTTCAATACTTTGCCGAACATCGAGAAATCATATCGTTCGCCCTTTCGAAGGGCAATGCCGTCAAAACCGCCGTTGGCCAGACTGCCCTTGTCGGTCACCTCCAAGACGGCATGATGAAGGTTGGGTCGGCTTATGGGGTTCTCGGTGGAGATGGAAAAACGTGCTCCGTCGGTCACACTCCATGCATAGGAACTGCCCCAGTCCTTCTCTCGGGGATTGTCGAGCGGGGCATACTCAAAATCACGATTCTGTATCAACTCGGCATAAATTCCTCCGTCGGCAGCATAGTTGATGTCCTCAAAGAAGATACCCATCAGATTGTCGCTTATCTTTTTGCTCTCGTTTATGTCTATTGACAGAGATGCTTTTACGGTTTTGAGAGCGCCGTAGGTGGTGTCGTCTTCGGTGAGGGTCTCTTTTTCGAGCAGGGTGTTTTTTGCGGTTTGCTCCATGTCGTTGAGCAGATTGTCGAGCATGCTGCGATGGATGCGGACAGTCTGACCATAGAGCTCTTTTCCGTCGAGCAGGATGGTGTTTCTGCCATCAGATGCGGGGCGGGAAACCTTCGTGGGCGCCGAGAAATGATGAAAATCCTCGGTGGTCACAGCATAGGTGTTGCCCTTAGAGGTGTAATAGGTTATCGTGTAGAGCCCGTCGGCATATTCAACAATCGGTTTCAGGCAGTTTTCATCCTCTTTCACATAGGGGTAGTCCTGCGGCAGCCAGTGAATAAAGTCGGCCGTACGGGTGTAGGCAAATTGATTTGCGCGGTCATTCACACTCCACACAATGGACCATACGCCGTCTGCATAGACCATATAGGGATCGTAGGCATTCTTCTCGGTGCTCCATGTGCCATAGTCGCTGGCAAGAACGGTGTAGTTGTTGCCGACCGGATTCCAGTTGGTTCTATCCTCACTCCACGCCATGCGCAAACCCTTCTGGGCGTATGTAAACAACCATACCGAGTCTGCCTGTGCCATGGAACTCATGGCTGAACATAATGCGCAGATGAAAAAAAGTGTTTTTTTCATTTTTCTTTGTTCTGTTTTTTTGAATTGATTTCTACTGCGTTACAAAGATATTTATTTGTTGACAGTTCTCAAATAGTCACCGGAATAAAAAAGGAACCCGATGTTGTCGGGTTCCTCGTGTTATTCATCTTTTGCGTCTTAAAGCCACAAAAGGCCGGTCTGATAATGTCTAAAATACCTCTTTTACGGGGATGAGTTTAACCTCGCTGTTAAGTCCCGACGGCATCAGAGTCCAATGGTTGTAGGTTCTGTTCTGCGACGAGAAGGTGGCGATGTTGGCATCCTTGAAGATTCTCCACACCTTACCCTGACGGTCATAGTCGGCAATTCTGTTTGCGGGCAGGTTGGTTACCTCCACTTCGAGAGTGTTCTCTCCCTCTTTGAGGTAGGGACCCACAAGGGTTTCGAACGGAACGGCGGTAAGAACTGCCACCTGCTGACCGTTGATCTTGACACTTGCACTCTCACGAACATCTCCCAGATCCAACAACCAGTTGTCGGCATCAACATCTGCGGGCAAGGTGAAGGTGGTTGAGTAACGACCCGTACCCATGTTGCGGGTTACATCTTCGTTCTGCTGTGCGAGGGTGGTCCAATCCACCGGTGCGCCAATCTCGAATGTCTGATCGATGGCCGGTTTGCTGTCGGGGAAGTCGAGTTTCCAACCGCTGTTGAGAACGATGGCCTCGTTGGTCGGATTATAGTACTCCCACTCGTCGATGGGTGCTTCGCCCTTATCGAAGGTTTTGAGAATGAGCGAACCGCCCGGTTTGAGTTGCAGATACACCTCGGTGGTGCCGTTGTTGTTGCGTACCTGTGCGGCTCCGCGTTTTCCACTCATCGGGTCGAAGATAACCACCGAAGAGGCTTTGGTTGCCAGAGGTACCCAACCGTCTATGGTCTTGTTTTGCAACATGCTCAGGAAGTATATCTTACCTTTCTCGTGGTTTCTGCGGATTGACGTGCCACCGAACTCCGAGTTGAAAGCTTCGGGCTCAATGCCGCATGCGATGAACATGTCGGTCATCTCGCTACCGGTGATAACGGTGCCTTTGCCCATCTTCTGTACCTGTGTTTCGGTGAATGATGCGGCGGGCAGTTTGGCAGTTTCGGCCTGGAACTGTGCGCGACGTGCTTCAAGATTTGCCAGACCCGGAACATCCTCGGGATACTGTTTGGTGAAGACCACTTTGGCGCCCTTCTCGATGAGAGAGGTGAGTTTCTGCATGGTCTCTGCGGGCATGATGCGGTTGTCGGGAATAACGAGTGCCTTGTATTTTGTTCCTCCGTTCGATACCAACTCGCCGTTCACCACGTCAAGCGACATGATCAGGTTGTCAGAGATGTAGTCCACGTCAAAGCCACTCTCCTTAATCTCGTGAACGGTCTTGATGAAGACAGGCAATGTGGTCTGCATAGAGTGGATGGTGAACTGCAAGAAAGGCTGCTGCTGATTGTCCACCCATGCGTCGTAGATGGGCCAATAAAGCAGGAAGTCGCAATCGGGGGTTCCTGCCTGCAAGAACGACTGACAACGTGCTATGTAGTCAAACATGGATTTTGCATCTTTCCAGAACGGATTGCGGGGTGATACGTCTATTGAAGCATAGAACAACCAACCAGGCCACTCGGCATTCTTGGGTGAGTAGGTTGAGCCGTGGAAATAGACATGGTTCACACCCGAGCAGAACATCTGGTCTATTTCGGGTTTGATTTGTGAAAGAGAGGTGCGGAAATGTTCCGTAAGCCATGTCATGGTTTCTGACGAGGTGTAGGGTTTTCCGTTGATGTGAGCCGCCGACGATGCGAATTTCAAGACTGCAAGGTCGCCGTCATTGACTCTCTTGTATTCGTCTTTGCGCAGTGCGGGAATGTCGAACTCGGTGCGACCGAAAGACTCGCACTCGGGAATATCCACAATGCTGTAAAGGTCAATGATGTTGGCGGGTGAGCCATGGGCCTGATTACGGGTCAGACTGCCGTGGCTGTGCGCCCACTCGGTCCAAGGAATGGTGAATTCGGTTTTGAGCAGCTCCGAGATCACCTCGCGATAGTCGCTGCGAACGCGGATGGCGGTATCGGTCAAACCTTTCTCGCCCAGGAATTCGGGCAGATACTCCTGCAATTTGTAACCGTGACGTTCTTCAAACTTGTCGAACAAGCCCTGCTCCCATGTGGCGTTTGCCAACTCAAACGAGTCGTTGAAGAAAGTGTGGGGATATTTTGCGCCGCTTTCGCCGAATGCCTTGTCAAATTTAGAGGTGTAGAGGTCGAGAACCTCCTTGTTGTAATGGTCCATAACGTAACCCTCGCCACCGGGGGCTGCACGTTTCACCATCATTAGGGCCTTTCCGTTGAATATTGCATAGAGGGTCCAGTCGCCTTTTTCTGCAACCCAATTGAGAGTGCCGTCCTCGGCCACCTTGTCGGTCAGGTCAATGATGTCGCCATTTGACGAGTAAGCCATCAGCGACTCCAATGATGTTGCTGTCTGCTGGGGGCCTCTGCGTTGAGGAGCTCTTCTGCCTGCCGGCATGCGGAATTGAGGAGCAGGCTCTTTGTATTTCACGGGCTCGCCAAGTGATGCTCCCTCTTTCACCTCAAACTTGGTTACCAGATAACGATCCGCTGCATCGTCTATTGAGATTTCGGGACCACCGAACGGCCATCCCGTACCGGTCATCATATCAACCTGAATACCAAGGCGTTCTCCTTCGGCTACAACATGTGAGTACATATCCATCCATTCGGGCGAGAGATATTGAATGTCGTTCTCCTCGTTGTTCTGTACTCCGTAGATGGGGGTAATTTCCACACCGCCTATACCTTTGTCGGCAAACTCCTCAAAGATGTAGGTCAGACTCTCCTTATCCACAGCACTTCCATGCCACCACCAACGGGTATAGGGTTTATACTCGGTTTTGGGTTCGTACCACTGCACGTCGGTTTCGTCGGGTGCAGAAGAACATGCTGTCATATTGAGTGCAAAAAGGCACACTGTGGCCAACGAATAAAATACTCGTTTCTTCATACCAATGATTGTATTTGAAATATTAATAATTTGTTTCTAGTTGCCTAATTCTACAAAGATAATAAAAATCATTTGTATTATTTTGAGTTTAAGGAAAAAACACATATCTTTGTTTTGTATTGTTTGTTGTGGTTTATCAAAAAGGGTAGAACGGACGTTTATTATAGTTTATTTCTTCATCATAACATACGATTAAAATCTGTTTTGCCCTTTTTGAGAACTTTCTCTTCCGAACAACATAATCTTAAAACATAAATTCTAAAACTAAAATCCAGAACAGCAATGAAGAAAGTTACTCTATTACTGCTCTTGACGGCTTTGTTGTGCTCTTGTGGAGGCGATGGTGTATTGAAACACACCTTTAAGACTTCCGATGGCGTGGAGGCATATCAATTTCCGTTAAGCAAACTTGGTGTTGACAATCAGAATGATTGGGAGGCATATAACTATATGGTGCTTGAAATCAGGTCTTCAACGGCACAACGTTTTCTGCTCGGTATTGACACCGATAACGGTTTGCACGAGAAGAGAACCCACGTATTGCCCGGAGCATGGGTGAAATTGTGCATTCCGCTTGAATACTATCGTGAGAAACCGAAACCCAGCACCGACCTTGCCGCTACGGTGAACAAACCGCAGAACGGAGTCGGTTTCCAGCATATCGAGGGTGGCTCGGTAGGTCCTTTGACAGGTGTCAAAGGTTTGAGCATCAAATATTACACTCCGCTGAATAATCCTACTGTGGATATTCGTTCGTTCCGTCTTACCACCGAGCCCGAAACTCCCACCTATCTTGGCGAGGAGCCTTTTGTGGACGAGTTCGGCCAGTGGGCTCTTGGTGATTTTGAGGGTAAGGTGAATTCGTTGGAGGAGTTGCAGGCGCAGTGGAAGGCCGAGGATGAGAGCATTCAGGCCGAGGCGTTGCCGCGTTCCCGCTATGGCGGTTTCTTGGATAAGAACGTGGGTGGAACCGGATTTTTCCGTGTTGAGAAGATTGACGGCCGTTGGTGGTTTGTCGATCCCGACGGATATCTGTTCCTCTCCATCAGCGGCGGAGGACCTTCGGCAGGAGGTGGAGGTAGCGCATCCAAAGCGGAGGGCTTGGAGAATATGTTTGCTGCATATCCGCCCGAAACTACCGGTGTAAGTTATAACGGTCGTCCCGCACAACCGCGCATGATGTCGTTCGGTGAGTGGAATCTGCATCGTCGTTACGGTTTTGAGGACGATTGGCGTGACCAGTGGGCCGATATGGCGGTTAAACGTATGAGTGCGTGGGGATTGAACACAGGTTCGCCCCGTCCGCAGTCGTTCCCCTATCTGGGCAACATGTATATGAGAGTAGAGACCATTTATGGTATACAGGATGTTTATGCAGATGGGTATGAGGAGATGATTGAGCAGAATGTGAAGAATCAGATGGCTCGCACAAAGGATGATCCCTATCTGATTGGTAACTTCTTGCAGAACGAGCCCTCGTGGCTTGAAACCGAACCTCGTGTGTGTCAACTGCTGTTGGATGATGAACGTGACCTGCCCATCAAGGCGGAGTTGAAGAAATACTTGGCCGAGAACGGTGACAGCGACGAGTCGCGTACGGAGTTTATTCATGCAACGTTCCGCAAACATATCGAAACGCTTTGTAAGTATATCCGTAAATACGACCCCAATCACCTGATTCTTGGTATACGTTTCGGTCATTCGAGTGTACCGCACAAGAATATCTTGCAGATTGTCAAGGATTTCAGTGATGTATATGCGTTTAATACCTATCGTTTGTCGCCCAATAAGGCCTATCTCGATGCCGTTATGGAGGCGGTGGATATGCCTATGTTGAATGGTGAGTTCCACTTCGGATCTATCGATCGCGGTATGGCGCCCGGTCTTGTGCAGGTGGCCAATCAGCAGGAACGTGCGGTGGCTTTCCGCTACTTTGCCGAGAATGGTTTCTCTCATCCCGCACTTGTGGGTATCGCTTGGTTCCAGTATACCGATCAGGGACAGATGGGACGTGGTGACGGAGAACGTTATAATATAGGTCTGGTGGATGTTACGGACCGACCTTATCCTATTGTTGATGGAATCAGGGCTGCATCGGAGAATCTTTATAAGGTGCATGCCGGTTTGCAGGAGCCGTTCAGTCAGCGTCCTCTCGGTTTGCAGGGCAATGAGGATGATCTTGTTTCGAAGAGCAATCAGTAGAGCGTAAGGTGCTGTTTCATGTGCAGCACGAAACAAATAAGCGGGTGTCCGACGAGGGGCACCCGCTTTTATTTGCTTCTTTTTTACAAAGTTTTTTTATATTGTTGTGGAGTGAAGTTGCAATATCCTTGTCTTCCGCCCCACAAGACAACCCATGCCTAAAAAGATTAGTTGTAGTTGTAAAGTCTAACCTTCACGATCTGCGGCTGAGCACCATTGAAATAAAGGCCCTGGCTCGAGAAGCCCTCGTCAATGGCTTGGAGAATGTCGTAACGCAACTGAACGTCGTCACCATTCAACCAACGCGACGGAACCCATTCGCCATTATCATTATATGTACCCTCAACACTGCGACCAAGACCTACAAAGCCCTCTCCGTCGGCAGGCAGGAAAGTTACGTTTACATTGCTACCCAAGATGGTGAAGTCTTTCTCGCCATCCTGCATAACCATTGCATAACCCTGCGGCAGCGGAGCATCGCGCATACGACGCGGAGTGTTCAGCGTAACGATAATCTTGAAGTTACCCATTACAATCTCCTGCTGAGTGATTACGGGAGAGTAGTCACCTACCTTATTGGTGCTGTTGGGACCGTCGGCCTCTTTCAGCCATATACCGCGGATTGTACCGTCTGCCTGATGTTGCAGAATCTTGTCCGACATGTTCTCTACGGCATAATAGAACCACGAAATAGGCTTGAAATCCTCTCTTGCCAACTGGCGTTCGATACCCATCGGAGAGTAACCAATGGCACCCATCTCACCAAATGCAAAGGCTGCATTGGCTGCTCCGGGATGTCCGGCTTTCGACTCGGGAATGAATCCGGGGTTGCCACCACGCATATAGCGTTTCAGAATGCCGGGGAAGTCTGCCAGATAGATATCGGGCGAAAGAATGTCCACGTGGGGAGCTGCGGCACGCCACATCTCATGATTCTGTGCCTGAGGACCTCCCGAAGGATAGTTGCCCGGATGTTTGTCTTCGGGCTGAACCAACCATGCGTTCACGAAGTAGGGCAGAGGATAGGCCTCTTTTCCTGCCGATGCCACATGCTCAATATATGAAGCATAGTGCCATGCCATGAACAGCTCGTCTGTGTAGTCGCCTTTACCGAAGATCTCTTCCCAATTACCCTCTGTTTTGCCGCCGGCTTTCATCCATGCGTCTTTGGTCTCGGGAATCAGATTGTCTTTGTTTGCCACCAGATAGTCGATAAGTTTCTGGGGAACGGGTGCGTTGAATGCCTCCACCGCTGCGGGATGATAGTCGCGGGTGTGGCCGTGAAGACCCATCTCGTTCTCAATCTGAATCATGATTACGGTCTGCTCCTCGGCATCAACCTCTTCAATATGGTTTGAGAGAGCTGCGAATGCTTTTGCGTCGGCCTCCCAGTTTGCCTGGCAGAAGGTGGTGAGGATTGAGATAGGTTTCCCCTCTTTGGTCTGTGCGAGCTGATATTTCTCGCAGTTCTCTTTCATCCACAACGGAATGTGGCTGGTGACACCGTTTTTCCAGCTTGCGAACCACAAGAACACCAGTTTCATGTCACGTTCACGTGCATTCTTAATCATGTCATCCACGCGTGTGAAGTCGAATTTGCCCTCTTCCGGCTCAATCTGCTCCCAATATACGGTAGCCAACAGGGTGTTGAATCCTGCCTCTTTGATGGCATCCCAATACTCGGCCATGTAGATACCGCTGGTTGCACTTGAACCGGCCAACTCTCCTGCGAGTGCAAGATAGGGTTCACCATTGACGATGAGTTGGGTGACATTACCACGTTTCTCCAAATGAGGTGGTTGAATGTTTGACTGTTGTGCAGCGGGTTCGCTTGCGCAACCTGACAACACTATTGCAGCCAATGCTGCAAGTGCCGACATTAATACTCTCTGTTTCATAATCGTTTAAGTTTTTTTTAGGGGTTTAGGTTCGTTTATAGCAATACTGTCCACCGATTGGTGGACAGTATTGATTTTCAGCATGTTATTTCTAGTACGGAGTTTTGGTCGGATTCTTCGGATCGCGAACCTGTACATCCCATACCTTGCAGCACTGCGACTCGCCATCGGGACCCGAAATGAAGAGGGTTACCGTGTAGCGACTGTTGTCGTTCTCATAGATATGGATGGGGTTCTGCTCGGTTGAGGTAGTGCCATCACCGAAATCCCATTTCCATGACGTAATGTTGCCATAGCTCTTGTCTTCAAACACCACGATACGGGTATCTTTGATGTTGGTGTGACTCCATGCTGCCTCGATAGGCTTTCTGAACTGCGGCTCGAGCGGCATGAGAGTGAACAGACGCTGCATCGAAGCGATACCGAACATCTGGTGGTGTTTAGAGAGGTTCCAGAAACCGTTGTTGCCACGGCCGCCGTCATAATCGATGACTGCCCATGCCAAACCGATCTTCTTACCCTCATAGAGCTCGCTCTCGGCAGAGGCTTTGGGACCTCCGTCGGGACTTGCATAGTCAAACGGGGTGATGTAGAACTCAAACTTCAAAGTTCCAGCTTCTCCATGCTTGAAATTGTAGTCATACGCAAAGTTTGCGTAGGGCAACTCTTTGAGCCACTGCTGCGGGCCCCATGCCATGGTCCACGACTTACCCTCGGTGGGAGGAGTGAAGATGTGGTAGTTCTGTGCATGAACGTTCTGCAACGTGAAGAATGCATCGAGTTTCGACATTACTTCCTGGTTTACGCGGAACTCATCTACGTGAGGACCTCCCGAGAGGTCGCCGTCAACAACGATCTCGAAAGTATCGTTGCGCAGATCGAGTTCGCTGAAATCCCAATAGTTATCATAGGCCTCATAGTAGAAGTAGAGTCTGTTAAGACCTTCTACCCAACCCACCTTAACTTTGATGTCGAGTGTCGATTTGTCCACCTCGGGATGTTTGCGACTATCGTCCCACATCTCCTCCATGGGTACAATGTAGCTTTCGGGCACAATGTCCCAATCCTCGAACGAACCGTCGATACGGGGAATTTGGTTTTTGGGGAACTGAAATACTTTAAATCCTGGCTCGGTGACCTGAATTGCCGAAGGTGCCGGCTGTTTGTACTGTGCCATGGCATTTGCGCATGCCGCAATGCTCAGTACTGCAACAAACATCTGTCTGATGGTATTCTTCATGACTCGTAGTTAATTAAAGAGTTATATTAATATTTGTAAAGTTCAACTTTGAGGAACTTAGGCATAGCGCGATCGAAGTCAAGACCCTGACCCGAGAAGCCTTCGTCTGCTGCGGGTAGCAAGTCGTAACGCAACTGAATCTGGTCACCGTTCAACCAACGACCTTCAACCCATTCGCCGTTCTCGAAAGTACCTTCGGTGGTTTTTGCCAAACCGATAACACCCTCACCGTTAGCAGGCAAGAACTGTACGCGGATGTTTGAACCGAGGAACAAGAAGGTGTCATCCTCCAACTGGATAGCGATTGCATAACCCTGTGCATCGGGAGCATAGGTTCCGCCCAAACGCTGGGGAGCACCACCTTTACGCTGACCGCTTGAAATCAACTCGTAAACGATCTTATAGTCACCCATTACAACCTCGTCTTTCAGTCTGGTGGGGTTCAAAGCCTTAACCCAAGTTGCAGTGATTTTACCCTCTGCCTGAGCCTGGAGAATGAGGTCGGCTGCGCTACCTGCCAATTTGTAGAACTGACGGAAAGTCTCGTTCGACGGCAATGCGATGCTACCCTCGATTCCGAAGGGAGAATAACCTATACCGCCCATCTGACCGATGAGGTATGCTGCGTTAGCGGCACCACCCTGTCCGGCACGTGATTCGGGAACGAATACGGGGTTGCCGCAACGTGAGTACATCTGGAGAATTGAGGGGAAATCATCAAGATAGATATCCGGTGAAAGGATGTCGATGCAAGGAGCAGCGGCACGCCAGATATCGTGATTCTGTGCCTGGGGACCTCCTGAAGGATAGTTACCGGGGTGTTTGTCCTCGGGCTGAACGATCCATGCATTAACGAAAGTGGGGATCGGATGAACCTCTTTACCGGCAGCTGCGATAGCATTCATGTAGTGACCGTAGTTCCATGCCATGAACATCTCGTCGGTATAGTCGCCTTTACCGAATACCTGCTCCCAAGTACCAGAAGTTTTGCAACCCTGTTTCTCCCATGCTGCCAAAGTCTCGGGCAACAAGTTGTCTTTATTAGCTACCAAGTAGTCGATCAACTGCTGGGGAACGGGACCGTTGAATGCCTCAACTGCTGCAGGGTGGTAGTCGCGGGTATTTCCGTGGAGACCTACCTCGTTGTTGATCTGCATCATGATTACGGTCTGCTCTTCGCGGTCAACTTCTGCGATGTGTTTCATGGTTGCGCCGTAAGCCTTAGCATCAGCCTCCCAACTGTTCTGACCCAGAGTGCTGAGGATTGAGAGCTGTTTACCCTCTTTTGTAAGAGCCAACGGGAAACGAGCAGTGTCTTTCTTTACCCATTTCGGAGTGTAGCTGGTGTAGCCGTTCTTCCAGCTACCGAACCACAACAGAGCTACTTTCAAATCGTTAGCACGTGCGTCAGCGATGATCTCGTCAACAACGGTGAAATCGAATTTGCCTTCTTCGGGCTCAATCATTTCCCAAGTGATAACTGCCAAAACGGTGTTGATGCCAGACTCTTTCAATACGGGCCAGTAGGGTTTCATGTACTCCTGGCTTGAAGATGAAGAGTTACCCAACTCCATTGCCAATGCAAGGTAAGGTTTGCCGTTTACGATAAGCTGTGTTACATCACCACGTTTCTCCAAGTGAGGAACGGGAGCCAACTCTTTCTGAGTGCTCTGAGTCTCACCTGCACAACTTGCAAGCATAACTGCGCATGCAAGAGCCAATGTTTTAATGAGGTTTCTCATAAGTTTGTGTTTTAAATTGTTAATAAAAGTTTTGTTTGTATTTTCTTGTATTGTTTATATTGTTGCTTTGAAAAGTTGTGAACTGGGATTTTATCGTAAAAACAAAATTCAAGTAAAAAGCGCACAACATTCAACGTAAAATTATATGTTTGAAACGAGAAAAGCAAATTTTTGCTTTTGTTTTTTTGTTTTTCTTTAATAGGTATATTCTTTTGGCGGGGATATGTGTGTGGAAAACTTGATGATGCATGAAAAGTTATGTGAACTTTTTTTGGGAAAATCGCCAAATTGATTTAATTTTACAACAAATTTGCGTTTGGCAAATTATTGTAGACCGATTTGAACATAACAAGACAACTTATTTAATAACCACTAAACTTAAACAAAACAGTATGAAAAAAATTCTCGTTTTAATGAGCGCACTGTTGGTTTCTTTGGGCCTTTCGGCTGCACCGAGCGGTTACTTCAATGTGAAGGACTATGGTGCCAAAGGTGACGGCGTGAACATTGACAGTTATGCAATTAACGATGCTATTGAGGCAGCAAGCAAAGTGGGCGGTGGTACCATCTATTTCCCCGCAGGTACTTATTCAAGCTATTCTATTCGCCTGAAAAGCAACATCTCTCTCTATCTTGATTACGGTGCTGTCATCAAAGCTGCCGTACCTAATGAGAAAGAGCACTACGACCTGCCCGAGGAGAACTGGTCAAAGTATCAGGATTTCGGTCACAGCCATTGGAAAAACTCTTTGATCTGGGGTATCGGTCTGCACGACATTGCTATCCAGGGTTTTGGTCTTATCGACGGAACCGAGGGTATCACCCGTGGTGCGGAGAAAATGAACGGTTTCCCCGCTGCCAACAAGGCTATCGCTCTGAAAGAGTGCTATAATGTTACCATTCGTGATATCAGCATGTTGCAGTGCGGTCACTTCGCAATGTTGCTTACCGGTGTGGACAACCTCACCATCGACAACGTGCGTTGCGATACCAACCGCGATGCTTTCGATATTGACTGCTGCGCAAATGTTCGCGTATCGAACTGCTATGTAAACAGCCTTAACGATGACGGTATCGTTTTGAAGAGTTCTTATGGTCTGGGTTACGCAAAAGCAACCGAGAACGTTACCATTACCAACTGCCAGGTTTCGGGTTACGATCCGGGTACCTTGCTCGACGGTACGTTCCAGAAGACCATCACCGCAGCTCCCGACCGTGACGGCCCCACCGGTCGTATCAAATTCGGTACCGAGTCTAACGGTGGTTTCAAAAACATCACCATCTCTAACTGCGTATTTGACAACTGCCGTGGTATCGCTCTCGAAACTGTTGACGGAGCAATCATTGAGGATATCACCATCGACAACATTTCAATGAGAGATATTTGGAATTCTCCCATCTACATCAGATTAGGTAATCGTGCAAGAGGTCCCGAAGATATGCCCGTTTCGATTGTTCGTCGTGTTAAGTTGAGCAACATCACCGTTAAGAACGCTGACTGCCGTTATGCTTCTATCATCTTCGGTATCAACGGTCATCCGATTGAGGACGTGACTTTGAGCAACATTTACATCCAGTATAAGGGTGGTTTGAGCATGGACGATGTTATTACCCAGAAAGGTTCTAATAACTTCTTCACTCGTAACAACTCATCTGCAAACGGTACCGCTACAAGAGGTAACAGCGATCAGAAAGCAACTGCTCAGCGTGATCCGTACGATGTTCCCCAGATGGAGAAAGGTTATCCCGAGCCCTCTTCACACGGTATTCTTCCGGCATACGGTTTGTTCATCAGCCACGCAAAGAACGTGTTGATCGACAAGGTTGAGTTTGAGACCATCAATGAGGATAAACGTCCGGTTATCGTTCTTATGGATGTTGAGGATGTTAAGTTCCAGGATATGAAGGTTGACAAATCAGCTGATGCTCCTTACTTCGTTTTGAAGGGTGTTAAGGATTTCGAGGTTAAAGAGTTCCGTGATGTTGCCGATCAGAAGATCGCTTCTGCCGAGGATGTAGAGATCTTTAAATAGTAGAAAGACTTGATAATAAAAGAGGCTGCCCCAACGGACAGCCTCTTTTTTATATGTCACACATTGTGATTTACCATGCCATCGGTGCGGGAGCATACTCTTTGAGATCTTTTATTTCGGGAAACTTGTCGCCGAGGAACTCTTGCAGAATGATTGCTTCAAGACTCCACTGTGCGGCATCGTTGGTGCTTACCCAACCATCTTCCTGCATGGGGACAAGTACCTCTACGCCGTCAAGTGTTTTGGCATTTACTTTCTTTACCAATTCTCCATCGGAGTTGAGGATGGTGGAGAGGAAACGACGGATGGCAACCTCTTCGAGGTGTTCGTCGCCGGTCTGTTGAGCCGCGAATGCGGTCAGACGCTGGATGTTCCACGAACCGTAGTGGTTTTTGAACTTCTTGTTCTTGGGCAGGTTACGGACGGGATCGTCTTTGGGAACGCCGTACCAGCTTGCATACTCAACATAGGTTTCGTTGAATTTCTTGTGGCCGACACCGTCAAACACCTCCATCATCACCTCAAAACCACCCATCAGGTTGGCCAGATGGTTAGAGTTGGTGTACCAATCGCGTTCTCCCTCATAGGTCAGAACACCTGTGTCGGGATTGTATCCGTAGGGGCCTTTACCGGTAAAGAGTCCGTTGGGCAGTTTGGAGAGAGAGGTCATGCCGGCCTCTATCTTTTCGAGCCATTTTGTTTCGCCCGTACGTTCCCATTCGGTGTACCAGTTACCCACCAGTGCAATCCAGTCGGGACCCCAGCGCAGACGTGTGGGCTGTTGTGTCGGGTATTGCGAACGCGGCTGGGCGCGCAGAAGCGGATCGAAATCGATGATTGAGTAGTCGGCCGTAACGGTTGCACTCATCAGATCACCCACGCGGTCATCGCAGGTCAGATAGTAGAAGAAACGTTTCCACCATGCCTGACCGATACGAGCCTCTTTTGCACCGCAACCCCAGTGCGATACATTGTGACGAGAACCGAGTCCCTTCATGGGGCCGATGTGATAGGCATCCACTTCGGAGGTGTGGCGTGTCATTGATGAGGCCATGCGATAGAAATCGGCACGTCCCGAACGGATGAAACCATACCACAACCATAGATCGGGAGCCAACTCGGTGTTGTGCCATGCGCGACCACCCACATCGTAGTTCCAGGTGTGGCGGCTTACGTCGTAGGAGTGCATCAGGTCGCCGTAATTCCAGAATCCGTACCAATTTTGTGTCTCTACGGCATCTTCGTAGAATTTCAGCATAGCATCTATCTCCTGCTCAATGAACTGGCGGGTGTCGTTGCCGTCTTCTGCGGGCAGCGACCACACTCCGAAGGCTCTCTTATCATGCAGATATTGGGGCGTTACCATCACCTGTACGATGTCTTGACCTATGTCTGCCATGCGGCTTATCTCCTCACGCGAGGGCATTTCAGCAAACGGGAAGAGGGTGAGATCGCTTGTGCGGGCAATACCGTAGGGAGTAGAATAGCCCTCCACGTAGTCCTCGTAGGATGAGTTAAGTGAGTGACCCACAATGTCGTAGTGGCGCAGGTCCATTGCATCGGCACTCGGACTCCACATCCAAACTATGATTTTTCCACTCTTTTCAAGCATATCATTGGCATTCAGTTCGGCGGGGAATGACTGCCAGAAGTTTTTGAGTGATACACCCAAACCGCCCGACACATCTCCTGCCACAACCATACCGCGTGCTCGGTCACCGCCTGCCGTTCCAACCCATGAGCTATGGGCGCCCGTACGTTTCTGTATCGTAAAGCCGTCTGAGGTGGACTGAACGAGTTTGAAGTCATCCCATTTTGCCCAATTGTCGAGCAGATATTTGGCATTGTCGTTCATCTCGGCATAGTTTATCATGCGTTCTCCTTGGGTCTGCGCTGCGTGAAGGTCGCGGTTGTCACCCTCCACCATTACGCGACGATGATAAGTGAACGGCAGAACGGGTTCACCCCAGATGCCGTTGTCGGCTCCTGCAAAACGCACATGACGATTGTGCAACTCTTCTCTGAACGGAATGTCAAACTCCACGCCTATACCTTTTATATAATCGGTATGCTGGTCGCCGTCAAAAATGAATGTGTGAACCATACGAATGGCGGGACTGTCACGAAAAACATAGAATCTCACCGTGAAAGGAAGCCATTCGCGATCGCCATCAACCGCTTTGTGGACTCCTTCCACCTTGACAACGGCTGCAACATTTCCGTCACGTTCCAACTCTACACTATTGATCTTGCTTGTGAAGTTGTTGTATTTCAGGATGTTGTTCTCTGCTTCCGAGCGGTCTTCCAATCGACATACCAGATGGCCGTTGGCAGCCACCGTCTTACCGTCCATCACGATGCTGCTGACAAGTGCTTCGCCCGATTTAGAGAACGTGATGTCGAACAGACCGTTGTTGAGGGTCAGTTCATTGCCATTGTCCTCTTTGAGCAGATTGGGTGCGGGACGCATCCTGTTTGCGCCCTTGAACGGAGCAAGTTTCAGGCCTTGACTCTGTTCGGGTGCGATTGATGCATAAAATCCCATCCATTTCACCGAACCGTCATTGTGACGAGCCATCACCCACGATTGGGTAGGGATGGGCAGACCTTGTGCATCGGTCAGCGTGAAGGTGTAGGAGTCGTCTATCTCCCCCTTGGCAAAGGGGACACCCCAGCTTTGGCCGGAAGTAAAATTCGGGGTCTTGTCTATCCATTGCAACTCTATGGGAGAGGCAACGGTCAGCAAGGTGCCGAATAGCATTGTTGTTAGAGTAATAAGAATCTTTTTCATATAGATTTGGGTTTGGTTAAGTTATTTCTGTTCTGCGAATTTCTCCACCATGTCGTAGCTTGTGTGGGGCGGCTGGTTGTGTCCCACGTTCTGCCATACCAATGACAGACGATACATGCGGTCACTCATCAGGGTGGGGATGCGGTTTTCGGCCGGTATGTCGGTCATGTAGATGCGCAGGTTCTCCTCTGCATCGTCAACCCATACAACCTCTTCGCGCCAGTCGCCCAGAATGTCGCCCGAGAAACAAGGTGTTGCCTTGGTGCCATTTGTGGCTTTCACTCCCTCGGCTTTCATTATGGTTTCGGTTGCGGCCTGTTCCCAGTTCCATTTGCTTATTTCTGTTCCGTCAAGCAGTTCCGATTGTGCGTCGGCGTCCCAATAGATAATGAAGTTGCACGATGCCGGGGCAGAGTCACTTATCAGTTCGCCTGTCGTACCGTTGTAGACTCCTTTCAGTGCACCATCATATTCGGGAAGTACGGCGGGTTGCATCATGGGCATATGACGGGGCTGCGGAGCAGCCTGCGGTGTGGCGGGAGCTCCTGCGGGACGAGCCTGAGCTGTCGTGGGTTGAGGTGCCGGTTGTGGCATGAAGAAGCCGCGTCCGCGAGTGGGGGCAGGATCAACCGCGCCAACCCACATCTCTGCACCCTCATGGCGCGGATCTATATCGGCGGCTACACCACGGCCGACAATCTCGCCTGCACCTTTATCCCAAATGACCTCGCCCGTAGCTCCGTCATATATTGCCATTGCGGGACCTTGCAGAAAGGCGCCGATTACACCGCTATTGTCGTGCGTACCGAACACTTCGAGTCCTTTGCGTGAGGGGATGAGGTCGCCTGCATGGAGTGCTATACCGCCACGCAACTTGGTGGTGAGCAGCCCGTTACCGTCATTGTCCACTATCATTGCGCCTACGCAGACCTCGTCTTTGCCGTCTCTGTCAAAGTCGCCTACCGTAACACTTGTGTTGCCGTTGCCCGAATAGCCGTTCCACTCGGGTTTGGAGCTGTCGAAGATCCAATCGTTCGTGAGTTTCTCTCCGTCAAACGACCAAGCGGCCACTACGGTACGACCTTCACGACCGCGAACAAAGAATACCGATGGTGTTTGGCCGTCGAAATAGGCTACTCCTGCCGTGTAGTTTTCGGAACGATTTCCCACGTCATCATTTTCTCCTATACCGCCCCAACTGTTGAGAGGGAATCGGGTGGGGATATATCTTTGTGAATCAACGGCCTTGCCTGTTGTGCCGTCAAAAACCGTCAGGTACTCCAAGCCGACCACCGTACGGCCATACGTGGGAGATGCCTCGTCCATCGAACGCCAATCGGCTCTCGGATTGCCTATTATGGTGCCCTCTCCGTCCACCGTACCATCGCCGGTTTTGCAGATGAGTTCGGCCTTGCCGTCACCGTTGATGTCGTAGATCACGAACGGAATGGAGGCATAGGTCGAACGAACATTGTGGCCGAGGTCTATGCGCCACAACTGTGTGCCGTCCATTTTGTATGCATCCAGCAGGGTGTTGCCGGTCACGCCCGTACGTTCGGGAGTGGAGGTGTTTGAAACATCCCATTTGAGGATTATCTCCAACTCGCCATCACCGTCAAGGTCGCCCACACTGCAATCATTTGCCGTATAGGTGTAGTTGTCAGAGGCCGGGGCACCCGAATCACTCGATCCGAACGCACTTGTCGTTACGCGATATATCGTACGAGGTGCGGGTTTCGAGATGGGAATGTTGATGTAGGGAAGGGCCTTGCCGCCTTCAATGGAGAACGAGGCCAACTCTTTGCCACCCGATTTCAGTATCCAACGGTTGTCCGCATTCTTATCTGCGCCCGTATCTGTAAAGTCAGAGGTGGTTTTTATGGGTTTCTTGTTCAGTTTCTCCTCTTTGCCGTTGCCGGTCACTCTGTAAATGTCGAACGCCATGCCTGACTTGTCGTCGGGAAGGGCTCGCCAACTCAGATGAATGCCGTTGTCGGTCGCAATGCCTGCGAAACCGCGCGACATCTTCTCGCCTTCAAATGTCTGTGCCGTCGCCAAAGATGCAGCGACAGTAAGTATCAATGTTGCTATTATGCTCTTTTTCATGTTCTGCCACTGTTATTTGTTGTTCTTGTTCTTTATCTCTTCAAATCTGCCAACCATGTCGAAACTCTGATGAGGAGGCTGGTTGTAGGCCACGTTCTGCCATGCGATGGCCAGACGATACATGCGGTCACTCATGAGTGTCGGCATGCGGTTCTCGGCCGGTATGTCGGTCATGTAGATGCGTAACTCCTTGAAGTCGGGGGTTGTCCAGATGATCTCCTCGCGCCAGTCGCCGAAGATGTCACCCGACACACAAGGATTTGATTTAGAACCGTTATTGGCAATAACACCCTCGGCTGCCAACAGCACATCGGTGGTTTCGGTTTCCCAATTCCATTTGCTTACCGAGGTGGCATTCAACAACTCCGAGTAAGGATCGGCATCCCAATAGATTATGAAGTTGGTTGATGAAGGGATGTTGCGGGCAATGACTTCGCCTGTCTTGGCGCTACGCAAACCTCCGTAAGGGGATCTGTCGGCCGACACGGTGGACCAACACTCGGCACCCTCAAATCGGGGGTCGATGTCGGCAGCCACTCCGCGACCCATATCCTCGCCCGGTGCTGCGCTCCACAGTATCTCGCCCGTCTTGGCATCGAACAGAGCCATGCCTGGGGTTCCGAACTGAATGGTAGACTCCTCGTTCTCGTGCACGCCGAAAATCTCCATTCCTTCGCGTGAAGGAACAAGATCACCTGCGTGGAGGGCATCTCCATGGCGCAACTTGGTGGTGTAGAGCCCGTTGCCGTCGTGGTCGATGGTCATTGCGCCAACACATATCTCATCTTTGCCGTCACCATCAAAGTCACCTACGGTAACGCTATGGTTTCCGTTGCCCGAGTAGCCTGCCCAACGACGTTCGCTGCTGTCAAAGGTCCAGAGGGGTTTCAGGTCGCCGTCGGTGAAGGTCCATGCAGCCACTACGATACGGCCATACCATCCACGCACAAAGAACGGAGAGGGATTCTTGCCGTCCAACACTGCCACTCCTGCGCTGAATCGGTCGCTACGCTCTCCCAGATTGTCGGTCAGACCGTTACCACCCCAACCGCCCCAACTGTCGAGCGGATAGCGTGTGGGTATATACTCCTCTGTGTCAAGTGCTTTTCCTGTTTCTCCGTCAAATACGGTCACATATTCCAAACCGAGAATCACTTTACCATAAGTGGGATCGTCTTTATCGGTGATGCGGTTGTCTATCGTGGGGTCGCCTATGACATTGCCCTGTCCGTCAATCGTGCCGTCGGCCGTCTTGCAACACAACTCGGCCTTGCCGTCACCATCATAGTCAAATACAAGGAACTGTGTGGTCGGAGGACCCGAACGGATGTTGTGGCCGAGATCAATGCGCCACATGCGTGTGCCGTCAAACTCATATGCATCAATCAGCGTGTTGCCAGCATATCCGCTTGCGGGCGGAAGTTTCGGATTCGATACCTCCCACTTCATCACCAGCTCATACTCTCCATCGCCATCCAAATCGGCAACGGTGGAGTCATTTGCCTTGTAGGTGTAGACCTCGTCGGAGCCGAATACGGTGCGGGCCTCGGGCACTTGAAGCGGAATGGTCAGATAAGGAACCTGTGGTTCATTGCCTTTGCGGCTCCATGTTGCCAACTCTTTGCCGCCACTTCGGAGTGACCATGTGTTGTCGGCTGTCAAATCGGCCTCCGTATCGAGGAAATCAGAGGTCAAGGTTATGGGTTTGTTGTTGATTTTAATGGCTTTTGCTCCATTGGTGGAACGATAGACGTCAAACGCCATATCTTCCTTGTCGTCGAGCAACATTCGCCAACTCATGTAGAAACCCTTCTCGGTGGGGATGCCGACAAATCCGCGCGACAATTTCTCACCTCGATAGGGTTGTGCCGAGAGCAGACTTATGCCCACCGCAAAGCACAGTAGTAAGGAGAATAATTTCTTCATCTTGTTTTTTGTTTATTATGGATTCTATTGTTTCTCGGTGTAGATTCTGATGTTGTCATACATTGCCTTGCGGGCACTCATCTGACGCAGGCCGATGCGTCCTTTTTCGATAGCGGGGAACTTCTCGGCCGAGAAATAGAAGAACTCCTCTTTGCCTTCGGGATTCTCCACCTTGAATATCAGCTCTTTGTCGCGTTTGATGAATGTAAAGTGATATTTCACTCCCGGCTCAAAGATCATTGGATTGAGGTATTCGGGAACAAGATCGGTACCTTCCAGTCCTTTGCCCCATTCGGGCATATAGCGACGGCCGCGAATATAGTGAGGATTGATTTCGGTGGCGCTGTTCTCGTATGCTGCATAGCTGATGTGCAACGTATTCATATTGTTGAAGTAGTGCTTCATGGCGGGAACGGTACGTTTGTCACTCCACAATGCGATGTCTTTATCAAAACCCTCGACGCCACTGCCCTGAGCCTGTATATATATAATGTCTACAAAACGATCCAACGAATCGAGTCGCACGAAATCATATTCTATCTTGATGTCGCCCTCGAAAGACTTTTTGGTCCAGAGAACAGAGTGGTCTGCATCTGATGCCGGTGTGGGACCTGCATGGAAGACGATGCCGTTTTTGTCACTTGACACCTTTGCCAACTTACCGTCGAGGAACCACTGCTTCTCCCAGTCGGATTTGTTCTTAAACTGGCATTTCCACTTCGCATCGTCCATTTTTGCGAATTGTTCGGCTGAAGCCTTTGTTTTCAATTGGTCCTGTGCTGTAATATTGTGTGTGATTGCTGTGAGGGCGATGATGCCGATGGTAAGCTTGTAAATGATTCTCATATTGTTCGTTTTGTTTGAGTAATAATGTCTTAATGGCAAATTTAATAAAATCTATCGATAAACAATGCTTCGTTCTCTGTATAATATATAATATATAGGTATGAGGTTGGGATTGGTTTATGGTTTCCGAAAAGAGAAAAAAAGTGGTGTGTAACGTAAAAAATTAACAAAAAATTAACGTAGAAAGAAGAAAATGCTTATATTTGCCAATATTCTCCATGCAAAGTTTGTTGGAGAAAATGCAAAAAAATAGGCGAGAGGCATTGCTGTTATAAAAAGATGTTGTATATTTGTATTTACAGCAAGTGGTTTTTTTGCTCAATACAGATTGTTTTTAATAAAAATTTTAAAATTAAAACTAGAAAAAGGGATAAAAAAGGAGTTGATATTCAGTAAAGTTGCCGGAAAGAGCTCGTTTGTGCAACTTATTGAATATTAGTAAGATAAAAGCGTTTAAAAGAAGAAAAACAACATTACTTTCTAATTCAAAAATAGAATATAAGATTCATGTATTCTATTGGTTGTCAGAAGAAAGCCAAAGGATTTCAGTAGGTTAAATCACAAAAATGAAAGTCTTTGTGATTTATGCTTGTATAAGAGAGTTGTTGCAAGTTGTAAAAATGTTGCAAAAAATAAAAAATAAAGACGTACAAATATTTCAATCGGACAATTATTACTCCTAAAAAGATAAGAACGAAAGAATGTGAAACAATTAAAAAAAACTTAAAACACGCCAATGAGATAAGAGAGAGTAAAGAGAGACCCTTACTGATCTAAATCAGGACCTGGATGCATGTCGGGAGAGTGCATTCATGTGCATATATGACACCGGAGTCATGTGTGTACGCAAAAAACT
>JAGBHS010000041.1 GCA_017935385.1 Tidjanibacter sp. | reverse complement strand
GGCCGCTTACAACAAAAAGAAAGTGTGGAGTTGAATTTCGATTATCTACGTGATGGTTGTGGAAAGACCTATAACAACAATAAACGACGCGATACCCCACACCTGAATAGATATGAAATATCGGACCCGTCGAAAAACGGATCTCGTTCATATTCTAAACAGAGATGAGTGCTGTTCGTTGCCCCGTTGTTATCGAAAACTTCCACATTTTCACGTAAGGACACGGCGAAAACACTTTCTAATATGTATGAATAGGGATTGCGACCCCCATCACTCCGACAAAGTTAAGATTTTTTATTCAACTTTATCTTTTGCCCACATAAATTTAATATAAACCACAAGAAAAAGAGTCGTCTGCTACGTGACGGCTCCTTTTTTATTCTCAGTTCATCTCTATCGGAATGGCGCACATTACTACTTGTTCTCCACAATGACACTACCGCCATTATGGGGCACATTGAGTTTCACTGTCTTGTTCTTATTGAGTTTGATATCCTTGACTGCGAAGTCGAGATCTTTCTCGTCATAATAGTAGGTAGCCGAAACACTCTTGAAGAAGCTGAGATCAACCTCCACATCGAGAGGTGCGCCTGTATTGTTGATAGCGGCCACATACCAGCGGTCACTGTGGCGACGTGCCAGAATGACGTACTTGCCGGGATAGCCGTCAATGTAGCGTGTCTCGTCCCAAGTGGTGGGTACGGCACGCATAAAATCCATAGCCTCGACAGGAGCATCATACAGATTATTGGGACACAAACCAAACATCTGCACGGGATTTTGGAAGAGGATGGCGGTAGCAAGTTGGAAGTTGTCACTCGTGCGACGATAGGTACCACCATCATTACCACGATTAAGACGTTCATTTAGAATGGTACCTCCAAACTCCATGCTGCCCACCGCATTACGAATAAAGGGGTGTAGAGAGGCATTGTAGGCCTCCTCATCGTCAAAGTGCTGATTAAATTTGAGATTCTCTGACGCCAAAACTGCCTCGCTACCTATATAGTTTGGATACATGCGCTCCCATCCACGCGGTAAAGTACAACCGTGGAAGATACACATGATACCATATTCGTTAGCATCGGAGAGTACCTGCTCATAGAGGCGCATGGTCTCCTGCTTGTCGCCTGCCCAAAAATCCACCTTGATACCCTTCACACCCATCTTCTGCATCCATTTCATCTCTTTCTTGCGAGTGATGGGGTTTGACATACGGTCATGAGGACCCTGTGGAGCATCACTCCACGAACCATTGGAGTTGTACCAGAGGAAAGGCTCCACACCCTTACTGAGTGCATAGCGGATGAGTTCCTCCATCTTATCATAGCCAATCTGCGCGTCCCACAAAGCATCAATAAGGGTATACTCCCAACCCATCGCTGCGGCCAGGTCAATAAATTTCTTCACATCATCGTAGTTGCACGATGCGTCGTCCCAAATCATCCAATGCCACGTGCCACGACCGAACTTATAGTTGATAGATGGCTCGTAGAGGGGCTTTACCACATCGAAAGGAATGGTGGTTTCCACGATGGGGGCAAGATTATCGCCCACGGTGATGGTGCGCCAAGGGGTTGCACTGGGCAGTGCTATCTGTGCGCCTGTGCTGCCGAAACCGTTGTTCTCACCCTCCATGGGATAGGCAATGGTATAAAGACCTTCGGTCGTTCCTTCGCTGAGGCGTGAGCCACAATATTCGCCAGTAACACCGGTCTCCGAGAGCAGTGCCCAGCACTCTCCGACATGGAAGAGTCCGGGGAAAGTGTAGCCGCGCCCATATTTCGAAGGAACACCCATGGGCTCATCGGGAACATACTCCTCTTCGTAACTGGGTTTGGTACGTTTCCATCCTATCATGGGGTCCGACTGCGGGGTGAGGAACGTGGTGGTGCCGGCCGGAAAATCAAAACCGGTGGCCTCACTATTGACTACAGCACATACGGTCTCGCCGATAGGCATGAGGCGGTACTGAAAAGCGATATCGTTGTTACTCACATTAAACACCACCTGCATGACACGGTGGGCAGGATAGTTATAGGTTGCTATGAGTTGATTGGCCACATAGTGTATATCACTTTTCTTGATACGGTTGAGTGTGTAGTGTTCGTCTATGGAATTGGTTTCCTGCTTAGCAAACTGTGCATCTTTGGTGTAGTCGCCCACATTGGTCACAAGACCGAGTGGTGATGACTCAATAATACTATACTCCTTATACATTACAGCATAGGAGAGTTTGCCTCCGTTGTCCGAGAGGGTCACCTTCAATTTGCCGTCGGGACTGCTGACGATGAGGTTCTCGGCACTCATGAGCATAGGAACACCCAAGAGAAGGAGGATGGAAAAAAATCTCTTCATAACAAATGTTTTTTTATTTTTATTCTCAGTTCATCTCTATCGGGATGGCGTATTCGGGAACAACCTCAACGCTATTCACCTTACACACAGGCCCCTTTGAGAAATCGGGAATCGCCTCCTTCGGCAGGTCTATCAGGTACGACGCATTGCTGCGCAACGGACGGAAATAGAAACTCATATCCTCTCGTTGCAAGCGATCCTCAAATCGTTTCAGACCTATCATCCACGCATCGCCAAAGTAGAAGTGGTCAAGCACCAACTGATTCTCCATAAATGCCATGCCCACATCGCCCGTATAATCCACTCTGAGGTAGTATTCCAACACCTGCGGTGCATGCAGCTTATCCCTGAACCCCACCGTCATGCGGCGGCTACCGAACTTATTGACCGTAAACTCGGGACGCACCTCCTCAACACTTGCCGTCTGTACAGCCCAACCCATTGAGGACGGATACAGTATGTAATCGGCAGCCTCCTCGCCCATGCTCAACAGTTTTACACCGTCTGCCTGCGGCAACACTCCGGCCTCGGTAATAAGTATACGGCCATTCACCTTACTGCTGTTCAGCGCCTGTTCGCGCGTCAGCGTGGTCACCATAACCGTCTTACCCGCACGGGTAGTGATGCTGAACGTACTGCCGATACCTGCGCGCGGCTTGAACACACTCTTTCCGCGCACCGTCTTCTTATCGAAAACAAATTCAGGAGTCAGACCCTCGGGCGCAAAGAAGATATAATGTTCCGCCCCCTTGTCGTCTATCTTCATCAACAGCTGGGCAGTAGCATACTTCAACACACCGCCATTCATATCGAAATTGAACGGCAGAATAACACTCTCATCCTTGGGCAGAGTGAAAGTTCCCGACGAGGGGATTCGCAGCGTTTCACCATGCAGGTTGAGTTGCAGAACGAGATCTGTCTGGTCGATACGTTCGGTGTCATGATCTTGGAAATTGACCATAAACACAAATCCGCTATCGTCCTTCATGCGGGCCGCGTATCTGAGATCGGTGCGGTTGTCGGGAGTTATCTGACGATAGTTCTCGGGCAACACAACCTCCATCGGCGCCAGAATATCCGAGAAATCATTCACGAAATTGTGCAACAGGCGCAGATTGCGGAACATACGTCCCTCCTGTCCGAACTCACCCAACGGAGCTTGATAGTCATACGAAATCTTGGGCATACCCATCGGTTCGTCCTGATTGGAGGTGATTCCGTCACTCATCAGCGGTGTCGAGCCGCCATGATACATATAATAACCTATGCCGTTGGCACCGCTACCCAGCGTGCGCACCATAAGCGCCTCGGCCGCCTTACCCTCAACAATGGGACGACGACCATATACCATTTGAATACCCACGCCCATCTCGGCACAGAACGACGGGAATTGTTCCGTATCATATCTTACGGGCGAATAGTCGGGCTCCAACTGAATATTCTTGAACATCATGAATTGCGACATCGACGGACGCGACCAGAAAGGATACGTATAAGCCGCCGTAACGGGTATCGCTTCGTTGTCGATAACCGCCGCCATACCCCAGCCCGTAGCCGTATAAAGCGGAGTGATGATACCCGCCTCCTCGGCCATGCGTTTCAATGTGCGCATGTGGATATTACCCAACTCGGCCATCGGAATCTTCTGATCCTGCACACTGACGCCCACCATAATGATGTCGGCATCGTATGTGGCATTGGTATTGTCTTTCGGTTCGCCCGGGTAGTTTATGGCCCACGGAGCCGAAGAGTGTTGGTGTTCGTTCTCGATCTGACAGCCGATAATCGGACCGCCATCTTTATAATACAGCCCCTCCAACTGTCGGCCGATCTCGTCATAAAGACGTTTCACATATTTCAAATAATTTGGGTCGTTGGAACGTACATCAAGGGGCTTGGTGAACAACCAGTCGGGGAAACCTCCGTTTCTAATCTCACCGTGACAGAACGGACCGATACGCACCAATACTGGCATATCGTGCTTGCCGCACAACTCCACAAAGCGACGCAGATTCAGATTGCCCTCCCAGTTAAACTCGCCTTCACGTTCTTCGTGCAGCGACCAGAACACATAGGTGGGAATCACATTCACTCCGCCGGCCTTGATTTTCAATATCTCCTGCTCCCACTGCTCGGCCGGATAGCGCGAATAGTGAAACTCGCCCGTAATGGGAATGGTGGGTTTGCCATCCATGCTCACATAGTAGCTGTTGACCTCTATGCTTCCGCCATCGGGTGACGTACCGCCCAACTTCAAGCCGCCTTCATATATCGTTTTCGGCTGTTCGGGAGCAGTAAGCGTATGTATCTTTTGTGCATTGGTCGCAACAGTCGCAAACAGCGTTGCCACCAGTATCAACAAACTTCTCTTCATGATTTTCGCAGTTATGTTATTTGCTCTCTATGGTCATTGAGGCTGTCTTCAAGCCTTTTGATTTTGCCGTAAACACTATGTCGCCCGGCTCTTCTCCACTCTGCACGATGGCCACCAGCATACCGCTGAACAACTTCATTGACGGCACATGGAACTCATCCATCGAAGTGGCATCTCCGTTGCATGATGCTCTGAAACTACCCGCACCCTCAACCTCAAACTCTATTCTGTTGTCGGCCAGCGGGCAGAAATTGCCATTCTTGTCCACCGCCTTGACGGTAATGAAACTCAAATCCTTACCGTCGGCCGATATCTGTGTACGGTCGGCTTCGAGCACAAGTTTCACAGCCTTGCCTGCCGTACGGATGGTCTTCTCCTCCACCTGACGACCGTCGGCATCATAAGCGACAACCTTCACCTCGCCCGGCTCATAAACCACATCGTCCCAACGCAGACGGTAACGGTTCTCACGCGTGGTCTCATCCTTAGTACGTTTGCCCTGACTCTCGCCATTGATGAAGAGTTCGGCGGTGGGCCAACTCGTATAAACAAACACGGGGGTAACCTCTCCCTCACGCCCCTGCCAGTTCCAATGCGGCAGGATATGCAGCGTAGACTCCTCCGTATTCCAACGGCTGCGATAGAGATAGAAACGGTCCTTGGGCAGACCTGCCAGGTCACAGATTCCGAAATATGAACTGCGCGACGGGAAACGGTCATCATAAGGTGTCGGCTCGCCCAAATAGTCAAAGCCCGTCCACACAAATTCACCGATAACCCAATCCTTGTCGTCCTGCAACAGCCAATCGTCCTCGGGCAGATTTGACCAGCCGCAAGCATTCAAATCATACGAAGAACACTGCGCATCGTCCCATCGTGCGCCCTTCACCTCCTCAACAGGGAATTTATACACGCCACGCGACGAAACGGTAGAGGCGGTCTCCGAGCCAAGCACGAATCCATGCGGCAGAGCCTCATAAGCAGCCTCATACTTGTGGGTACGATAGTTGAAACCGGGGATATCCATAACCGTTGCAAACTGATTGGCGATAACGGCATCCACCTGATCCATACCGCAAGTAACGGGACGGGTAGGATCCTCCTGATGGCAAATCTGGCGCATGCGCAGAGCCAGTCGTTTACCATTTTGGGTTCCCTGATCGGGCACCTCGTTACCGATACACCACATAATAAGCGAGGGATGATTGCGGTGGCAACGCAACAGATTGGTCAGGTCGCGTTCGAACCACTCGTTGAAATATCTGTTATAGCCGTTCTTGCACTTGGCTCTCGCCCACTCGTCAAACGACTCGGCCATGACCATCATTCCCATCTCATCATAAATCTCCATCTGCATCGGCGACGGCATGTTGTGTGACGTACGGATAGCATCGCAACCCATATCCTTCAATATTCTCACTTGACGACGCAAAGCAGCCTCATTCACAGCCGCTCCCAGCGGGCCCAAATCGTGATGCAGGCAGACACCCTTTATTTTGCGCTGTTGGCCGTTGAGTTCAAAACCTCTCTCGGCCGTAAACGAAAGTGTACGGACACCGAATCGGGTGCTCTCCGTATCCACCAGCTTACCATCCGAATACACCTCCGTCTGCAAGGTATAGAGATTGGGGCTCTCGGGCGACCACAGTGCCGGTTCGGGCAGAATCAACTCCGCCTCCTGATTTGAGCCATAGAGTCTTATTCCTTCCAGACTACTTCTGCTGACAACATTGCCATCGCCATCTTTAACAGTATGTTTAATTGTCAGCAGACCCGCCTTATCGGCATCGTTGAACGTAAGGCGCACCTTCACCTTAGCCCACTCATTCGTAATCTCGGGGGTGGTAACCGTCACACCCCACTTGTCAATAGAGAAATGTTCACTCACCTCAACGGTCACGGGACGATAGATTCCTGCTCCCGGGTACCAACGCGACGACTGTCCCAGATTCTCCAAGCGTACCGCAACAACATTCTCGCCCGCCTTAACCAAGTCCGAAACATCGAACCAGAAGGTCGAATAGCCATAAGGCCAATTGCCTGCCTTCTTGCCGTTCACCCACACATTGGCATCACTCATCGCACCGTCAAAGGTAATAACCACTCGTTTACCCACCTCTTCGGGAGCAACATCAAACGTAGTGCGGTACCAGCCAACTCCAATAAACGGCAGTCCGCCCGTACGACCGGTCTTCTCGCTTGCCTGCGTTTCGCCATTCTGCAAAATAGCCACATTCTGCACGTCATGTCCCAAATCGAACGGGCCGTAAATAGCCCAATCGTGGGGTACCGTCACACTCTCCCACGCACTGTCATCAAAGGCAGCAGACGAAGCCTCACTTACATCCGTACGCGTAAATTTCCAATCTTCCAACTGGCTCTCTCTGCGCGGAGATGCCGTAAGCAACGACACACATCCGAGAACCAGCAAAACAGTCATTAAACTCTTTTTCATCTCACTATGGTTTTAAATCATTTACTTTTCGTCTTTTCAAACAAGCATATTCGGTTGATTTACCAACATTTTCAAATATAACTTTTTTTTCAATAACTTTTATATGACACCCCAATTAATTATGATTCTCTCTTTTCATTTTCCATCTTTCTCATTTGAGGTCAGGAAACTCAAAGCCACAAAAAAAACAGACCCTGCTTGTTGCAAGGTCTGTTTTTATTGCCCTCTACGACAAAACTATTTTGCAGAAGCTGCTTTCTCTGCTGCGTATTTATCGTTGATACCCTTCAAAATCTCGTCGGTGATATTAAGAGCTGCCTTTGCGCTGATAACCGGACCGGTTGACGAGGTGGTGAGAATCATATCATACTTGCCGTCTTTGTTGTACTCGTGGATGTAGTCGGTAATACCATAGAAAACCTTATTGGTCATAACAACCTCTTCCTCTGCCAACTCCTGCATCACCTGATCGCGATAAGCTACCAGATCCTGCTGCTGTTTGTTGAGTTTCTCCTCCTCTTTCACGGCATCGGCACGGGTGATAAGCACCTTCTGCACCTTATCCTGATAAGAAGCAATGGCATTTTCAAGACGTTTTGCTCTTGTATTAAGTTCCGAATCAATCTTCTGTGCTTTCTCGTTGAACTGGGTTCCGAGGTCGATAGCCATGTTGTAGTTAGCTGTCAGTGAGTCGATATTGACATAAGCAATAACTCCGGTCAGAGCGCCTTCGTGTTCGCTAATACCCTGTGCGCCGGCCTCGGGAGTGGTTGCGGTCTCCTTGCAAGCGGTCATCGCCATCAAAAGACCCATAGAAAGAATTAAAATCTTACGCATGTTTTAAGTGTTATAATTTGTTAATTAATAATCTAAATTTTTATTAAATTGACGACAAATATACTAAAAAGTTTATAGCCGACAAAAAAAGACCCTCTTTTTTACTTCACCCTCCATTCTACTTGCGATAAAAGTGCTTGCAGGCCTCATTCTTAGGGCGGACTTCCACAAGTTTACCACGATAACATTCGCAATAATAATTACCGTCTATATATCTATCGCAATAGCCGCAATCTTCACACTTTGCAACATTTGACGGTGCGGTGACAAAGGTGTAAACAAGTTTGAATCCGAGGTAAAGCAACAACGCCCACCACAACAACACTCCCGCAAAGTAAACAGAGTATCCGGCCATAATGATAAAAAACACATACCAACGCGCAGCACGACGACTGCCGAATATTTTTGTGTTGCGATTAACCAGAATAAACAGATAAACTATTGCCAACGCCAAAACAACAAGTGACAACACGACATTCTTCATCTCGCTGAATATCGCCAACGAAATGGTAAACAACACAAAAAACGGCAGGCCCGCCCACAGGCTTTTATCCAATCTCTTGGTCGGCATAACATTCATACCGGCCTTACGGTTGAACTTTCGGGTCAACTTATCAAACTTGAAGATAAACCGCACAAGAAAGACTATAATGTATATCACCAGGGCATACAGAGAGACTGCCACTCCCAACAACAACATTGCCAAAACCACACCCAACGGTGTGCCAGATATTTCGTTCAATGCTGCAAATATCTTTTCTGTTTCTTCGTTCTGCTCTGTTGCGGCTACAACGTCCTCCTCGATCTTATGAATATCGGCTTTCTGCACCCAGCCCACGATGGCAGGATCGGTGGAGGTACGCACCTGCACCCAACCATTGTCCCTATCGTTGGTGATTTCCATGGTTGTACCGGCCGGCACGTTTGCTATAATCTGTTGGCAGGTGGAGTTATACACACCAAGCGACTCTCCATCAAACGAATACTCCTGCGCCAGCGCAACCGACACACACAACACGGCAAAAAGCGAAAACAATATTTTTTTCATCATACGTAAATATGGATTTTTATTCAATTCAAGATTTCATTCATAATAGTAACACAAAGATACAATTTAATAATATAAAACGACATTTTTCTTCCATTAATTATGCGGGGTCGCACCGTCAGTATTTCGCCACACCGGGTTTTTTATTCAAAAATCAAGGCACATAAAGTGGAGATGTTAGGGAAGCAACACTGTCAGCTTTTCGCCCCACAAGAGTATTTGAAAAAAAAATGTATATTTGCATGAGTGATGATATGAACGTAATGCACTAAAACACGACCGAAACAATGTACGAATTCATCAAAGGTAACATAGCCGAACTGACCCCCACCACCGCCATTATTGAGGCCGCAGGAGTGGGCTATCTGATAAACATATCGTTGCAGACCTATGCAACCCTCGAAAACCAGTCGCAAGCAAAACTCTTCACCCATTTCATTGTGCGCGAGGACGCCCAGATTCTCTATGGATTTGCCGAAAGGCAGGAACGCGAACTGTTCCGACTGCTGATAAGCGTATCGGGTGTGGGAGGCAATACGGCACGCATGATTCTCTCCACATACTCTCCGGCCGAGTTGAGCAACATCATCAAAAGCGAAAATGCCGCCCTGCTCAAAAATGTCAAAGGTCTCGGTCTGAAAACAGCACAGAAAATCATCGTGGAACTGCGCGACAAGATGCTCGGCATAACCGCCATGCCGGAGAGCAGTACGGGATTAAGCCTGAATTCGGGCATATTCGACGAGGCCGTATCGGCACTCGTAATGCTGGGATTCACGAAAGCCGCATCGGAGAAAGCCGTAAAAAATGTCATAACAGAGGCTCCGAATGCACCTGTGGAAGAGGTAATACGCATGTCGCTTAAAAAACTTTGACGCCCGTTTTCAGACAATCTCACCGTTCTACATTCGGACAATACGTTGTTTTCAGAGGCCCTTTTTGAAAAATAATGAAGGCCAAATCGTTTTTAATTGCCCCTAAAATTGGGAAATAAGGAAAATATTACTATTTTCGCATTAATTTCGGCTTTGTATGTAATCTATACAAAACCGTGTTTTTTGTAAGTAAGAAAGAAACAAACAACGAACAAATTATAAATAATTACTAATCAAATTAAATCTTAATTTACAATGAGAAAAGTTTTTGCAATGGTGACAATGCTTCTCGCTATGGGAGCAACATTATCACTCTCGGCACAGCGTGTCGGCAATTCAATTGACGGTAAAGGTAGCAGCGACCTTCACGCCGTTAAATCTTCTTACACCATGCCTTATGGTGACATCACCGAGGCAGGTATCAAAGCTGAACTGGACCGAGTACTCAGTTTCTTGGAGGAGAACAGTGCTGTCGGTTATGTAGACGCAGACGGTAATCCTACCACCGACTACTCTGACATCACAAAAATCTCTGAGGCAAGAGCTTTGTTCGGCATGTCAAGCTACGAGTGGGGTGTAACCTATTCGGGTATGTTGAGCATCTACAAGATCACCGGTGACGAGAGATATGCAAAATATGTACGCGATCGTTTCGAGGCTATCGGCGAGGCTTTCCCCGCAGCAAAGAAATATGCTGACCAGTTGAAGAAAGAGAGAGCAAAAGCTCAGCAGACCGGAAATGCAATTCCTATGCGTTTTGGTGGTCGCGGTATCCTCCGCGGTTTGACCAGCCCGGGTGCGTTGGATGATTGCGGCGCTATGACTGCTGCCATGATCAAATCAACCATGATCTATCCCGAGTACAAAAAATTGCTCAAACCCGTTATCGAGAACGGTGTTGATTGGGTAATGAACGGTGAGCACAGATTGGCTGACGGTACTTTGGCTCGTAACAGACCCGACAAAAACGCAGTTTGGTTGGATGATATGTATATGGGTATCCCCGCATTGGCATACTATGGAGTTTATGCAAACGACAACAAATACTCTCGTGAGGCTGCAAAACAAATCCTTCTCTTCAAAGAGAAAATGTGGGTTCCCGAAACTCAGTTGTTCCGCCACGGTTGGATCGAGGCTATGGGTTACCACCCTGCATTCTACTGGGGTAGAGCAAACGGTTGGGCTATCCTGACCATGTGCGACGTACTTGACGTACTTCCCGAGAACGATCCCGACAGACCCGCCATCATCGAGTTGCTCCAGCAGCACATCGTAAGCTTGGCTAAATTGCAGTCAGGTGACGGTTTCTGGCACCAGTTGCTCGACAGAAACGACTCTTACATGGAGACCAGCGCAACCGCTATCTACGCTTACTGTATTGCTCACGCAATCAACGAGGGTTGGATTGACGGTATGGCATTCGGTCCTGTTGCACAGTTGGCATGGGAGGCTGTTACCACTCAGATCAACGAAAACGGTGCAGTTGAAGGCGTATGTGTTGGTACCGGTATGGCATTCGACCCCGCATTCTACTACTTCCGCAACACCAGCGTAAACGCTCGTCACGGTTACGGTCCCGTTCTTTTGGCAGGTGGTGAGATGATCCGCCTCATCAAGAACTACTATCCTCGCATGAACGACGCCGCTATCCTCTACTACAAACAGGATCCCGGTGTATCAGGAGGTATCTTCTCAGTGAAATAATCATTCAACAGAGAGATAACACAACGGGTGGAACTTTGCAGTTCCACCCGTTATTTTTTTCATAATCAACGCAGGGTTTTGAACGATAGTATGTGAATAGTCAGAGCCACTACCAAACCGATCAACAATATCTTGATCCATATCTGCGACACCACCCACAAGGCACAATAAAGAAGTGTGATCCATATCAACGCAACCGACACTATCTTGGCACGCAGAGGAATGGCGCGATGCTCCCGAAAGTTGCGTATATATGGCCCCAAGTACTTGTGATTGAGCAACCACTCATAGAGGCGTGGCGAACTGCGCAGATAGAGTGCCGCCGCAAGCAACAGCAATGGAGTTGTCGGCAACAGTGGCAGAAATATGCCCACAACAGCCAATACCAGCGAAAGACTCCCCAACAGAATGAATAAAATCCTCATTATTAACCGTTGAGAATTTGTGAGGCGTGCTCCTTGGTCTTGACCTCTTTGGGTGATATGATGCGTTCCACAATACCGTTCTCGTCAATGATGAACGTGGTGCGCAATGTTCCCATATAGCTGCGACCATACATCTTCTTCTCGCCCCACACACCGAACTGCTGCACCAACTGTTTGTCGGTATCGGCAATCAGGTCAAACGGAAGAGAGTGCTTTTCGATGAAACGGATGTGCGATTTCTCGTCATCCACACTCACACCTACAACCTCATATCCCGCCGCACGCAACTCGGAATATCCGTCACGCAGAGAACAAGCCTGCGCCGTACATCCCGACGTATTGTCCTTCGGATAGAAATAGAGAGCCAATTTTTTACCTTCGTAATCGGCCAAACGAATCTCTTTACCATTTTGGTCGTGCCCCAAAATCGCGGGAGCCTTATCTCCTACCTGTATCATATTATTGCATGTTTTTGTTTTCAACAACACAAAGTTAGCAAAAAGCGGGCAAGAGTGCGAAGTGTACGGCAATTTATGGGTATAAATTTATCGATTTAAGACATTTTCATATGCGAGGTACGGGATTTGGTCACACAGAGAAGAAACAACCGAAAAAAGGAACAAATGAGCAAAAAAGCACTCTTACGTACACTTATTCTCACCTCTCTCCTGTGTGTAACCATCAGCACTCTGTTCGCCCACTCGGGCAAGGCTCGATACCACGTCATTATAGACACCGATTGTGCTGCCGATGATCAACGGGCCATATGTATGCTGTTGGGTAATCGTGAGGTGGAGGTGCTTGCCATCACCACCTCGGAAGGAGCCCTGTCGCCACGTCAGGGGGCGCGGCGCGTCAGAGATTTGCTCGAAGGACTTCATCATGAAGGCATTGAGGTGGGAGTTGGACGGACACTTAACATCACTGCGCCGCGCTGGCGCAAACACTCCGAGCAGATTGTTTGGAGTGCCACAACAACACACTCCCCATTGCCGACACCGTTACTGTCGCCACTACCCACCGACACGTCCGGAAAGAACGAGCGGGAAAAAAAGATTCGATACGTCAACAAAACCATGGATGCCGCCCGGGAGGTCATCGCCCGTCACATAACCGCCGAGGAACAACCCGTAACCTTTGTTGCATTGGGGGCTCTGACCAATCTGGCCGACGTACTTAACGACAACCCCTCGCTGGGCTCACGCATAGAAAAAGTGGTGTGGTACAACGATGCGGCCGCACCGCAGTCGGGAGCCAACTATCAGAGTGACCCTGCGGCCGCCCGCCAGATCCTGAACAGCGGTTTGAAGATAGAGATGGTATCGGAACGTGACGAGCGCCCATTCATGGTCAGCGAGGCACTGCTCGACTCCCTCCTTGCCATCGGCACACCGCATGCCCATGCCATACTCGCCTCACACACCGTATTACCTCTCTCGCAACTCATCGAGGAGCAACACCTGCTCCTTTGGGACGATCTGGTGGTTTTGACTCTCTTGCGTCCCGAATTATTCGTTCGCACTCCCATGACGTTATCCTCATCATGGATTGCCTCCGACAATCCTGCCGACACCCTCCTACCCTCCTCAACCTCAATCATGATTCCACACGACACTCTCTCCCTCAACCACATAAACGGTGCCTTGGCCGAGATTGTTCGCGGGAAACCGGACAGCGAGAGCCGCGTGTTCTTCGGTTTCCCCACCTCGGTCACACTATATGCCGACGATGTTGCACCCATCATTGCAGAATCGTTGCTCCGACATGGCGCCAGCGAATGGCGTGCGGCGGTACTCACCAACGAGTTGCATGGCCATCTGGGTATCTACGCGACCATAGGCGTTAAGATGGGTATCAGGGCACGCGAATACTTCAACATAGGGGTGGATGACATTCGGGTCCTCTCCCACGCGGGCAGCACACCGCCAGTCAGTTGTCTGAACGACGGGCTGCAAGTAGCCACAGGCGCCACACTCGGTCACGGTCTGATAGAGGTGGCAACGCACAACCCACAAAAGGTCAGACCTGCCGCCCAATTCACATTCAAGAATCAAAGTATAATCATCGCACTGAAACCACGCCTTGTGACACAAATCAAACGCGACATTCAACGCGGCATAAACATGCATGGCAACCTGACGGAGGAGTATTGGAACTATGTGCGCAGTCTGGCGCTGATGTATTGGTTGGAATGGGACAGACACGATATTTTCGACCTATACCCCGTAAATCAATTTCGATATTGACCGTTACAAAAATTTTCTCCGGCACCATGTTACCTTTCGGCCGTTTTGTCGTCTAACAAAAAAAGTATATATTTGTTAATCAGTTTTTGAATAAAAATTTATGAAGAAATCAACAAAACGAATCTTTTGTGCAATGATGATTGCCAGAATAATGGCAGCATGCACAAAGCCCAATACTCTCACCGGAAAAATCGACGGACTCACCAACGACACACTGCTCATTCGTCACGGAGAGCTCACACGAGCCGAAGGAGGTTATTCGCAATTAGACACAATCATAGCCGAAAACGGTTCTTTCTTCTATCAGCTTAACGAGAAAGATGCCATGTATGTACTGCATGTAGCACAATTATTTGTTCATGATAGGCCTGCCGGCGGAATCTACATGCCGGATTATGGAAATATAGAGTTCACAAAAGCCAACGGAAAAGGAGTGCATATCACCGCATCCATAGACAGCATAATGCACAACCTGAAAATAAAAGGTGGTTATGAAACCAACCCACTCCACGCCGAGATTCAGAATCGCATCAATGAAATTACAGCCAATGTGGTAGCCGAAGAGATGGCGTTTGAACAGGCCATGATGGACAACGACCAAGCGGGACAAGCCAAAGGATTGGAACTGCGACAGGCACGAAACATAAAAAAACGTGCTGTGTCTGCCGAATACATTCGCAAATATTCCGACACACCGCTGGCTGCAATGTTGGTCTACAACTACGCCCCTCTGGACTCCATGGAGGTTTTCTATAATGTACTCGGTGACAAGGCCAAAAACTCCATATTCAACAATTTATTGGAGAGACGCATGGAATCATACAGAAGATATACCGCAAGCCGTTTGGCACGCGAAACCATCGTGGTCGGAGGAAAGGCTCCCGACTTCTCGGCCATTGACACCGCAGACAACAGAGTATATTTATCTGATATTGAAAAACCGTTGCGCGTACTCGATTTTTGGGGCAGTTGGTGCGGTCAATGCATATCGGGAATGCCGCAAATGAAGGAGTTTTACGCCAAACACAACGACAAGGTAGAAATAATAGGAATTGCATGTAACGAACGTTCGGTGGAGAAATGGCGTGATGCAGTAGCAGATCTGCAACTGCCATGGATAAACCTGCTGAACGAAACCGACATAAACGTCCAATACGGCATAGAGGCCTATCCTACGAAGATAGTCATCGACAGCGACAACACCATCCTGCTACGTCACACCGGTGAAGGAGAGGAGTTCTACAAAGAATTGGCCGATCTGGTGAAAAAGTTGTAAAACAACAACCTTATTGAATGAATATAAGAAGCCCCGACCAGAAAGTCGGGGCTTTTATTTGTTATTATCCGCTTACAAGCTAAATGGACAATATTTTTACCATGTTCATCAACGAACGGTCGATGGGCTTATCGTCACGAATGGCCTTCGAGAACGGAACATTCACCAAGTTGCCGTTCTGAATACCAATCATCACATTGCGCTGTCCATCCAACAGAGCATTCACAGCCGCTTCTCCCATACGGCTCGCCAAAATACGATCCGATGCGGTCGGAGAACCACCCCTCTGCAAGTGACCCAAAATAGAGACCCTTACATCATACTGAGGATACTCCTCCTGCACTCTCTTCGCCAACCCCATGGCTCCGCCCGTAAGTTCACTCTCGGCAACCAGCACAATACTGCTGTTCTTGCTCTTGCGCATACCGTTGGAAATGAGTTCGTCCAGCTGATCGGCCTCGGTATACATCTCAGGAATGATGGCCGCCTCTGCTCCCGACGCAATAGCACCGTTCAGAGCCAAGAATCCCGCACTGCGCCCCATCACCTCTATGAAGAACAGACGTTCGTGCGAGGTGGCCGTATCGCGAATCTTATCCACCGCATCCATAATGGTATTCAGTGCCGTATCGTAACCAATGGTGGTATCCGTACCATAGAGGTCGTTATCTATCGTTCCGGGCATGGCCGCAATGGGCACATCAAACTCTCGGGCAAACTGATATGCTCCCGTCATTGAGCCGTCACCTCCAATCACCACCAACGCATTGATACCTGCCGCCACCATATTGTCATAAGCCGTCTTGCGGCCCTCGGGCGTACGGAACTCATCGCAACGTGCCGTTTTGAGTATCGTTCCTCCGCGTTGTATTATATTACTTACATTCTCCGTCTTGAAAGGGATAATCTCGTTGAACACCAGTCCCTTATAACCTCTCATTATACCTTTGACCTCAATCCCGTTATAGATAGCTGTACGCGTAACGGCACGAATAGCCGCATTCATTCCCGGAGCATCGCCACCTGAGGTCAGCACACCTATACACAATTTCTTATTCATAATCAATGATTTATTAAATAACTGCATTACAAAAATACGAAATTCATGGCTATTTTTGTATGGTCACAGAAGAAATTCTAAATTTGTAACGATAATTTAACACATAGGCAAAATGATCTCTCAAAGCATCAAATCATCTCAATACGTCACCCTCGTAAAGCAGGTTGAGGCTCTTACCGAACACGAACCAGACCTCGTGGCCAACCTTGCCAATACGGCAGCCGCCATAAAGGAGTGTTTCGGATTCTGGTGGGTGGGATTCTACCTCGTGCGACCTCGCACCGCAACCTTGCACTCCTCACATGCCAACGTTAATCATGACACCGAACTTGTTCTCGGGCCGTTTCAGGGTCCCGTTGCCTGCACCCGCATCGGCTATGGCAACGGAGTGTGTGGCAGTGCGTGGCAACAGAAGAGCACAATAGTCGTGCCCGACGTGGAGCAGTTCCCGGGTCACATCGCTTGCAGCAGTGCGTCCCGTTCCGAAATCGTGGTGCCACTCACCGACAACAACGGCGAAGTGTGGGGTGTGCTTGACATAGACAGCGCCGACCTCAACACTTTCGACCACATCGACGCACTCCATCTTGAACAGATTGCCGAAATCCTGTCCGGCGCAAAGAACCAATAACAGACCAATACATACATAAAAAAATGAGTCGCTTTCGGGCGACTCATTTTTTTGGATGACGAGAAACTATATAGTTCTCGCCTCTCCATGCGTTTTTATTAGAACATGCTTGATGTCAAGAACACGATTGCCACAGACAAAATCGCGTACAACTCGGGGAATGCTGCCAAAATCAGCGTCTTACCCATCACGTCATGACCGTTACCTACAGCTGCGATACCGTTGGCACAAACCTGACCCTGACGAATAGAACTCAACAAGCATACAAAACCTACCACAAAGCCAAGACCGAAAATACCGATTGCCTGACCCGGAGTGATGCTCTCAGTGAGGTAATTCTTCAACAAGAAGAACGCAGCGAAACCATACAAACCCTGAGAACCCGGAAGCGCCGACAACACCATATAGCTACCGAATGCTCCCATATTCTTCTTCATAGCTCCAACCGCCGCATTACCGGCAATAGTAGTTCCATAAGCCGAACCTACGCCCGACAAAACAACCATCAATGCGATGCCAATATAGGCAAATAACAATAAACCCATAACTTTTTGTTTTTTAAATTATTAATTACTTATTTAGTTTTTTATATCTTCTCTTTTTTGAAAGGTGTGAACAACCTTGCTGCCGCCTCAAAACCGGCATTCTTATAGAACTCCACAAACGTCAATCGCATCGGGTGAACAAATGCTCCAATCGCCGACATGAACAGATTGATTCCATGACCGAAAATCAGAATCACCACAACGAACAACTGTTTCACAACGGGAATATCAGGAGCCATTCCGAATGCCAGGTCGTTGAACACCAGCGCCAACGTACCGCCCGAAAGACACAAGGCAAACAATCGGATGTAACTCAATATATCTCCAAACACACCCACAACATTGTTGTACGTATCCCACAGACCCGACATGAAGTTCTTGAAAATATTGCGGTTGGGATTGTTGAGCAGCAACATCAGCACCGCGCCAATCACCATCACCACGATATAAGCCACAGAACCCAGCGTGAAGCCCCACTCGGCGGGTAACAATGCAGCCGCTGCCGTAGCAATCAGCATTATGAACCAACCCAAAGGACCGAACGAGTACTTGAAGCCCTGCCTTACTATAATGCCGACGATATTCATCGCCATAGCAAACAGCAACTGCACTCCACCAAGTGCCAATGCCATATAGAACAGGTTGTCGGTGGTCAGGAAGTAGTCCTTATAGTTTGCGAACATCTTCAAGCCCGGCAATGATATTCCGAAGAACGATCCCACTATAAATCCGCACAACATCGTCATTCCGCCGCAATAAAGCGTCAGTTTGGCAATCTCACGCATCTTGGGCATCTTTTTCAACATATACAATCCGCCCAACACGAGCAACAATCCGTAACCTGCATCGCCCAGACATATTCCGAAGAACAACATATAGAACGGACCGAAATACTTCGTCAAATCGGTAGTACCGTACTTGGGTAACGAGTAGAGCTGGCCGATAAACTCAAACGGACGCGCAAATGCGTTGTTCTTCAATTTAACGGGCACATCGTCCTCCTCACTCGGTTTCTCCTTGATATAGACGATACCTTCACTCTTTTCCAAGAACGAATCAATCTCTCCCGAGTCCTCCTCGGTACCCCAGCCTTCCATCACAATCAGAGATCCCTCGGCCATCTGCTGACCACTGTTCATCACCTGACTGAACTGCAATCTTTCGGCTATTCTGCGGCCTGCCGACTCAATCAGATCTGCCGACGCAGCACAACGTGCAATGGTTTTCTCCGTCTGTTCACGTTCAGCCTCCAACGCAGCAATCTCCCGTTCCTTTTGCGAGATGCTCTCCGTAGGCATCTTCATCTGCTGGGCATCTATTGCCAACGGTTCGGTAGAGTTCAGCACTACTCCCACAAAGTATGTATTGCTATTAGCCTCGTTGATCTTCTCAACCACATACCCTTCCTCTGCCCACTTGGCCAGATTGCTGTTGAAATCGCTGGTATAGCACGAGAAAAACTGCAAGTACACACCTCTGTCGGCCAACTGCTTAACCTGCTCCAACGAGAAATCGCCCCAGACTTTCAACTCCTCCAACTCCTTCTCGGCCTTGTTGATTTTTCCCGCCAACGACTCTCTGCTCTGAACTGCCGACACATATTGTGCATAGGCCTCATCGCCGTTCTTGAACGGTTCGCCCGGAACAAAATCCTCTGCCGAAGCCATTGCGCGCAAATCGGCAACCGCATCTGCATGTTTGTTAACCAAACCAAGCATCTCTCTCTCCTTCTCGTCAGGTTCCCAACCCGTGGTGGTCACATCCACCAGGCCCAGCTCCTGCAACTTATCGAGAAAAGCCTGCTGCTCACGATGGTAAAGCACCAACGTATATTTATTCATCTTTACTATCATAAGCGACTCTCGGTTTTTTCGTGTTTCGTCTTAACTATCTTCTGCGCACTCTTGGAGAGGTTCTCCTCATCCTCCAAGAAACGCTTAATCTTACGCATAGCATCCTCATACCCGGGTATCTGCACCTTTTCGTAGAGGTTTACTTTTTGAGTGGTTTTTTTGCGGGCATAGTCCAGCAACTCCGTCTTGCGCTGATAGACCTCAAACTCCAAGTTCAGTCGCGCAATCTTTTTGAGTACCTCTATGCCTTCGGAGATCCACACGGGACTGCTGAACAGATCGTATTGTTTCTCCTCGAATATCACATCGCGCAGCATGGGAATCTTCACTCCCGCTATCTTGCCCATCGTAATGTCTATATCCTTTATCCGCAAAAGGTCGGCATCAAACTCCCCCCACAGCGAAACCATATAATCGTAACTGGTGATCAGATCATTCAGTTTCGAGAAATACTCCTCCGCTGCATCCTTCGCATAGGTCACCTCCGACCTGAGGGCCGACTCCTTACTCTTGATGGTAGGGAGCGCCTTCTGTCGCATTTTGAGTTGTTTGCCCAACTCGCCCAGCGAAGTCTTGTTATATTGAAATTTTATAGCCATTGCCTGAACGGTTTAATGGTTATACCTCCTGCCAATATTTCTCCGTCAGCGACTCCTTGATAGCCACCTCGGTCTTGTTGAAGTATTTCGAGAACAGCGTCCATGCCGTATCCAACATCTCCGTCACATCAATATTCACATCTATCGAGAGCAACTTCTCCGAGTAGTCGTGAGCAAATTTCAATGCACGTTCGTCGTAATCCGACAGGTCAAATCCGTTCTCCAACTTGGTCTTCGCATTAGCAGCATCCGAGAACAGACGTACCGCAGCATTCATCACCTGCGGATGGTCCTCTCTGGTCTTCTTACCGATTACCAACTGTTTCAGACGTGACAAACTTCTGAACGGGTCAACGATAACCTTACCCGTGTCGCTATCTCTACGCAGGAACAACTGACCCTCCGTGATGTAACCCGTATTATCGGGTACCGCATGGGTAATGTCTCCACCCGACAGAGTGGTCACTGCAATGATGGTGATAGAACCACCGTTAGGCAGCTGCACCGCCTTCTCGTAAATCTTCGCCAAGTCCGAGTACAACGAGCCCGGCATTGAGTCCTTCGAAGGAATCTGGTCCATACGGTTCGATACGATGGCCAATGCATCCGCATACGAGGTCATATCCGACAACAGCACCAACACCTTCTCGCCCTTATCCACAGCGAAATACTCTGCCGCCGTAAGAGCCATATCGGGAATCAGCAATCGTTCAACGGGAGGATTCTCGGTCGTATTGATGAAGCAAACGATGTGATCCAACACGCCCGCATTCTCGAACAGATTTCTGAAATACAGGAAGTCGTCATTAGTCATACCCATACCGCCCAGAATAATCTTGTCGGCCTTTGCTCTCATGGCCACCATAGCCATCACCTGGTTGTAGGGCTGGTCGGGATCGGCAAAGAACGGAATCTTCTGTCCCGACACGATGGTGTTGTTCAAGTCGATACCTGCGATACCGGTTGCAATCAGCTCCGAGGGCTGAATACGTTTGAACGGGTTCACCGTAGGACCTCCGATCTCGCGTTCCTCTCCCTCAATGCTTGCGCCACCTTCCAACGGCTCGCCATAGGCATTGAAGAAACGGCCTGCCAAATCATCACTCACCTTCAACTTGGGAGCCTCGCCATAGAACACAACCTCCGAATCGGTTGCTACGCCCTCGGTTCCCTCAAATACCTGCAACGTCACCTCGTCGCCGCTGATCTTTACCACCTGAGCCAACTTGCCGCCCACGCTTGCCAACTCGTCGTTTCCGACACCCGTCGCGCGCAACGAAACAGTCGCCTTGGTAATATTATCAATCTTGGTATATATCTTCTGAAATGCTTTCGTCTCCATACTACTTATGCGTTAAGTTTGTTAGACACTGTTTCGACTACTTGGGCACGATATGCCTCAAACTTCTCACTCTTCCACTCCGCATAGTTCATCTGACGGAACTGGTTGATCAATCCCTTGAAGAATGACGAGCAATCCTCAAAGTCGACAAATTTGAAAGGTTTGTCGCAAACATCAAGCACCATGTCGAACATAAATCTCTGGCGTTCCAGCGGACAGTTCGCATCAATGGAGTCGAAGGCATCCTGCTGCAAAATCACAAAATCCAACAACTCACTCTTCCAGAACTGCTCGTGGTACTCTACGGGTACACCGTCATCACCAAGAATGTTGATCTGTTCGTTGGCCTCTTTACCGCGCTGAACGATATTCTTTCCTCTTACAACGCTTTCAACCCAGCCTTTCTCAATCTTATTATCCAGATATTCCACAATTTCGGGATACTCCAAATATTTCGAATAGCTGTCCAGCGGATCGATTGCGGGATAACGTTTACTATCGGCACGACCCTGCGAAAGAGCATAGAAACAACGTGCCGCCTTCTTCGTCGACTCCGTCACCGGCTCTTTCAGGTTACCTCCCGCGGGAGATACCGTTCCGATGAAGGTAACAGAACCGGTTGCTCCGTTACGCAGCACAACCTTTCCCGATCGTGAATAGAAGTTCGAAATAACCGCCGACAAGTCCATCGGGAACGCATCCTGACCCGGCAACTCCTCCAAACGGTTACTCATCTCTCTCAATGCCTGAGCCCAACGTGAAGTTGAGTCGGCCAGAATCAACACCTTCAATCCCATGGCTCTGTAATACTCGCCTATCGCCATTCCGGTATATACCGAGGCCTCACGAGCCGCAACGGGCATATTTGAGGTGTTACATATAATAGTGGTTCTCTCCATGAGTTTGTGGCCCGTTCTGGGGTCGTCCAACTCGGGGAACTCCGCACAAATCTCAACAACCTCGTTTGCACGTTCTCCACAAGCCACCATCAGAATAACATCTGCATCGGCCTGTTTCGAAATCGCGTGCTGCAACACGGTCTTTCCTGCACCGAACGGTCCCGGAATAAAGCCCGTTCCTCCCTCTGCAATGGGATTGAACGTATCAATAGCTCTCACACCGGTCTCCATAATGGTCGTGGGACGCGGTTTAGAAACATACGCCTTCACCGCCTTCTTCACCGGCCACTTCTGAACCATCGTAACTTTATGCTCCATTCCTTCCGAGTCAACCAACACGGCCATCGTGTCGGTCACCTTGTAACTACCCTTCTCGGCCACCGATTTAACCGTATAAACCTCCTCCATCACGAACGGAACCATGATTTTGTGGTCTACCCACTTCTCCTTAACCTGTCCCAACCAGTCACCTGCCGAGACCGAATCTCCTGCTTTTGCCAGCGGTTCGAAATCCCACTCCTGATCAAAATCGATAGGATCGGTATATGATCCGCGCTGGATGAACAAACCGTCCATCTTTTCGAGATCGTTCTGCAATCCGTCGTAGTTGCGCGACAGAATACCCGGGGCCAATGTCACCTCCAACATGTGACCCTGGAACTCCACCTCGGTACCCACGGTCATACCGCGAGTCGAGTCAAACACCTGTACATAGGCCAAATCGCCTATCACCTTGATAACCTCGGCCATCAGTCTGACTCCGTCCAACTTTACATAGCAAATCTCGTTCTGCGAAACCGCACCCGATACCCTAACGATTACCACGTTAGAGATTATGCCAGCTACATGTCCTATTGTCTTCATATTTATCGTTTGATTTTATTTATTGCTCTGTCCTCTTCTCGGCTGCCGATATCATCTCTTTTCCACTGAACGATAATATCAACTGCTCGAACATCTCCTTGCCGTAAGACGCATTCAACGACGTCCAACGATGAACCAGATTTATCTTGACCAGATAGCTCAATATGCCGTTGATGTTGAAATAGTCAAATATCGCCAACTCCTCGGCCATATTCCACTTTATCATATCGATACGATGTTCTTTCTCCATCAGATTGCCATTATCGGCCACCGCAGCCATCACCTGATCTATATAGTCCAACTCGCCCTTCAAGCCGAAATCGACTGCCGACGAACGCGACAACACCTTGGCTATTTCGTCCTTACCGACCACAAACTCACTTGCTGTCATTCCTTTACGACGGGCCGTAAGCGCTGCCGTAAGGTTACGAATATTGCGGTCAAATTCACTCCATGCCTTCAAAAAGCCGCATCTGCTATGCACACACTCTTCATAATATGCCGCAAACAGACTGCGTTCAAAGCGTTCTGTCGTATCTATCGTTATCTCCTCTTCGTCGACCTCGTCCTGTTCCGAAGCGTTGTAGGCCTCTATCACCTGCCTCATCGACTTGGGCAGACGTTTCGGGCTCTTCAACTCCTCCTCCAACTCCTCGCGAGAGTAGTTACCCAGCGACGACAATCTGTTGCGACCACTGCGTACCGCCACCAGATTCTCCACATCATAATACATGTAGAACAAATCCAGATAGCCTCTGTCCCTGCGCGAGAGTTCCGCTCTGATTTCGGCCACGATCTCCTTTGCGTCAAAGCCCTTGTTCTCGGCCTCCAACGCAAACTCCTTCAAGCCCGCCACCAGACAGTAATAATTCTTGTCGCCGAACATAATCGTTACGAATAAAGAATTTTAGCGATTTTCTCTTTCAAATAGGTGCTCAACAAAGCATTGTAGTCGGCATCAGTGAAACTGATAAAGTATCCTCCGTCTTTCTCTCCGATCTTGAATCCACTCTTCACTCTGTCCGAATAGCCGACCTCAATTCCGGCCTTCAACAATGCCTCAACCGAGCCTTTAATCTCTGCATCGAATTTCTCCTGCCAGCCTGCCGGCAACATAGCAGCCAGCTGCACCTTTCCGCCCTGCGAACTCTGCCAATTTCCTGCGACAGCCAACAACATCTCTTTCACGAAGGCCACATCCATGTTAGCCTCCTTAACAGAAGGTGCCACACATTTGGCCGTAATCATCTTCTCGATACTCTCTTTCAATGCGGCAACGGCCTGCTTACCCGCCAACGAAAGCTCCGTCATGGCGGTTTTGCTCGTCTCGGCAGCCTTCTTCTCCACATCAGCCATAATGGCATCTGCCTGTGCCTGTGCCTCAGCCACAATACGTTTTGCCTCTGCCTGCGCCTCCGCAATCAGCTTATCGGCATCCAACTTTCCCTGTGACAACCCCTCGTCATACAACTTGCGGGTCAGTTCCTGTAATTTGTTTTCCATTTGTGGTGTCTCTTTTTTATATTATTTATTTCCGATAATTTTTATTTTCTCTACTTTGTCGGTTGGTGCTGGGGACGCAACAAGTCGGTCACCACCTTCACCGGAGTGAACGTAGACACGGGAACCTCAACAAACAGCGTGTTCCACTTCGACATGGCGCCGTTCCACAATCCCGGCAACTCCAATGCCTTCAACTCTCTTCCCGATTTTGATTTTGAAGAGATAAAGCCCGTTTCGGGATCCACATACTCTCTCAAATCAAATTTCTCGCCCTTATAATTCTTCACGCCGCAAACCAGGTCCACCGGATTGAAGTGGGTCGAAGCCTTCATCAACTCTTTATCCTCCGCGCCAATCTGTGACGACTCCGCTATTTGCAACGACACCGTACCGTCCGTATTATAAGCCCAGAACGGACCGCCACCGGGCTCGCCCTCATTCTTCACCATTCCGCACACTCTGAACGGACGATTCAACACTCCTCTCAATCTCTCTGCGAGTTCCTTCTCGGGCAACACGCTCCAATTTGCGGGCAACTGCACACAAAGTTTGTTCTCCACAAACGACATCACCTCATGCAAATCGGCCTCGCCATTATCCATCTTCAACAGGTGGCATCGTGCCTGCCCCATAGCCTCCAACAATACTCCCGCCAAAACTTTCTTATATAATATGGTCTCCTCGCGCAAAGCATCGGTGGTCACATTATCTATATTCTTGATAAATATCAAATCAGCATCTATCTCGTTCAGATTCTCTATCAGCGCACCGTGACCCGCCGGACGGAACAACAACGTGCCATCATCATTACGGAACGGCTTATTGTCATTATCCACAGCAATGGTATCCGTACTGCTCTTCTGCACCGAGAACGAGATGTCATATTTCACACCATATTTTTTGCTGCATCTTGCCACATCCTCATCCGCCAACACCTTGAATCCATTGATATGTTCGGGCGAAACCGTGAAATGAATCTTCACCTCTCCATTGCACGAGGCATAAGCCGCACCTTCACACAGATGCTCCTCAAAAGCCGTTCGCGCACCATCGGGATAGGAGTGGAACAATATCATTCCTTTCGGTTTCGAACCATAGCCCAACTCGCCATCTATAATACCAGAAATAACCGCACGACCATCAGCCCCCTCCTTCAATGAGCCGTTAAGTTTCTCCGCAAAAGCAAATTTCTCCTTATTGGCAAGCGTCTTCTCGACAACGGTATTCTCAACACCATCCGACAGATATGCAAACAGATCCTTGAACATGCGGGTAGCGGCACCCGATGCGGGTACAAACTTTGCCACTTTTGCCGTTTTGCTCGCCGAAGCATAAATCTCCCTATACTTAAACGTCTCCGCATCGCACATCTTCACGATTCCATCCCCTACCGAGGCGGCCGACTTAACATTCAGACTGGGGAAACCCGACACAAAATCAGCAATCTGTTTTTCAACCTTCTCAACGGTAAGTCCGTGGTCGGAAATCTGCCTTAAATCCTGCTCATTGAACATAATAATACTCTTTTAATCAAAACATTATTTTCGTAAAGATATAAAATTAATTTCAAAATTGAAATGCCACTCACACTCTTAAAGCAAAAAAAATACGTTTTTGACTAAAAAAGCACATTTTCACACAACTCTAAAATGAATATTAACATCAAAAGAGTTACCTTTGCTACGAAATGGCTAAGATTTTTGAAAACATATCAGTCAAGGAGCACAACAGTTTCTCAACCGACGTGGTCGCCCGCAAGTTTGTGGAGTTCTCATCCTTTGAGGATCTGAGAGATACGCTCACAAGCGACCGTTCGCTGATCGAAGGAAACTGGTATCTGCTCGGTGGAGGCAACAACACTCTCTTCACCAAAGACTTTGACGGTGTACTGATTCATCCCGCATCGCAGGGCATACAAATAGAAAACGAAAACAGCGACCATGTAATCATTCGCGCAGAAGCCGGTGTCGAGTGGGACGATCTGGTGGCATGGAGTGTCGAACGTGGTTACTGGGGTTTGGAAAACCTCTCCATCATTCCCGGTCAGGTGGGTGCCGCACCCGTACAAAACATAGGTGCCTATGGTGCCGAAGCAAAAGACACCATCCTCTCGGTAGAGATGTTGGACACCCTCTCCATGTCAAAAATCACCCTTGACAACGCCGCCTGTCAATTCGCCTACCGTCACAGCATTTTTAAACATTTTAGTTCAGTGAGGATGGCGGGTATGGTGGGGAACACCGAAAAGGTGGAGAACACCGAACAGACAGGGAACATGGAACAAGTGGAGCGTACCAAACAATGGAACGTAGCACACACAGCAGCTATGGGAGGCTCCAAACAAAGCACGACAACGCAGGTCGTAGAGAAAGAAATCATCCCCATAATCACCAGCGTTCGTTTCAGACTCTCCAAAACACCGCAGCCCAACCTCCACTACGGAGCCCTGACCACCGAAGTAGAGAAACTTGGCGGTCCCTCACTGAAAAACATACGACAGGCCGTCATCAACATACGCGAAAGCAAATTGCCCGACCCGAAGGTGTTGGGTAACGCAGGCAGTTTCTTCAAAAACCCCATTGTGGCGACATCGCTGGCAGAGAAATTGAAATCACAGTGGCCCGACATGCCCACATACAGCACCGCCAACGAACAAGAGACCAAACTCGCGGCCGGTTGGCTGATAGAACAATCGGGTTGGAAAGGTCGTTCCCTGGGCAATGCCGCGGTACACGACAAGCAGGCCCTTGTATTGGTAAACAAAACGGGCAAAGCAAGCGGTCAGGAAATCATCACACTAGCCGGCGAAGTGGTTCGCAGCGTGAAAGAAAAATTCGGAGTTGAAATAACTCCCGAGGTAAACATCTTGTAGACAATCATGGACACACAAATATTTGAAAAAAGATTTAATCAATACATAGAGGACAACGCACTCGTCGAGGCGGGACAGAAGATTCTGCTCACCGTCAGCGGAGGTGTAGACTCCATGGTCATGCTGAATCTGTTTGTACGTTGCGGCTACAACGTCGGAGTGGCGCACTGCAATTTCCAACTGCGTGGCGAAGAGTCGGAGGAAGATGAGACCATGGTTCTCGCCGAGGCCGAGAAGCTGGGAATACCCGCCTACAACAGACGTTTCGCAACACAAGAGGAGATGATCAAAACGGGCGAATCGGTGCAGATGACCGCCCGCAGACTCAGATACGCATGGTTCAACGAGTTGTGCAACGAGCACGGCTATGACCGAATCGCACTTGCGCATCATGCCGACGACTCGATTGAAACCTTCTTCATCAATCTGTTGCGTGGTACAGGCCTCAAAGGACTCACCGGAATTAACGTGACAAACGGAAAAATCATTAGGCCGCTCTCCTTCGCCTCGCGCAAAGAGATTCTGGACTATGCGCTGGCCAACAAGATCGGTTATCGCGAAGACTCGTCGAACCGTTCGACAAAATATCTGCGCAACAAGATTCGTCTGGGTATCATTCCGCGTCTGAGAGAGATAAATCCGGCCTTCACCAAACTGATGGACGTAAATATCAAACGACTGACCGACGCCCAACGACTCATTGACCACACGATAGACCTAATCCGCTGTCAGGCAGTGGACAACATGGACGGGGTGGACATCATCGATCCCCAAAAGATAGATCCGCGCTATCCCACCAATTTCGTTATCTACGAGTTGATGAACAGCATTTACGGATTCAAAGGCGACGTTGTGGATGCGCTATGCAAGGCCCTGGAAAACAACGCCACGGGCAAACGCTTCTACTCGCGCGACTACACCGCTTATATCGATCGCGAGAAAATAATGATCATAAAAACCGACGACAGCGACCCGTGCGAAACACAACTCGAAAACGAAAACGGCAAGATATATTGCGGCAACTCGGTCATATATGTCGAAAAACTTGACATAGACGTACTTGAACACCTCGTTGTGCCCGAACACATAGCTCTTCTCGACGCCGACAAATTGCAGTTCCCGCTGAAAATAAGACGTTGGCAGGATGGCGATTCGTTTGTTCCGTTCGGCATGAACGAGTCAAAAAAGGTGAGTGATTTTCTCATCAACGCCAAGGTCCCCATGGCCGAGAAGAAACGCCAATTCGTATTGATCAGCGGTGACGACATAGTGTGGCTCATCGGGCGCAGAACCGACAATCGTTATCGCATAGGCAAAGAGACCGAAAACGTCCTCCGTCTCACCAAAGAAATTTTAAATTAAGGTGGGGGTAAACAGGCTCATTGCGAGCCGGAGGTAAACAAGTCGGAGGCAAACGAGCCGAAAGTAAAAAGGGTGCAATATAACAAAAAAGAAAAATGGCTAAGGGAGTAAGATTCAAAGACATATTGACGCAATTCGACTCGTTGCAAAAAGAGATTGCAGCACGTCGATTCTCTCCCATATACCTGCTCATGGGCGAGGAGGGATACTTTATCGACAAACTGAGCAGCCTGCTTGCCGACTCCATTCTCACCCCCGAAGAACAGGCATTCAACCAAGTGGTCGTATACGGCAAGGACACCAACGAAGATGCAATCATCAACATGGCACGACAGATGCCCATGATGGGGCAATATCAGGTCATCATCATAAAAGAGGCCGCACAGCTGCCCAACATAGACCGACTGACACTCTACACCGAAAAACCTTCCGAATCGACAATACTCGTCATTTGTCACAAAGGCAAGAATGTTGACAAGCGCACCGCACTCTACAAACACGCCCTCGCCAAAGGAGTCGTGTTTGAATCACCCAAACCCTACGACAACGAACTGACCGACTGGTTGTCAAACCACATACGTCAGCAGGGTTTGACCATAGAACCCAAGGCTCTCTCTATGCTTACCGACCATTTGGGTACGGACATAACCAAGATAGCCAAGGAGTTGGAAAAACTCTTTGTCAGCATGCCGGCCGACACCAAAACAATCACGGCAGGCATAATAGAGAACAACATAGGCATCAGCAAGGATTTCAACATATTCGAACTGCTCAAAGCAGTCGGTACGAGAGATAAAGCCAAAGCTTTCATCATTGCGGATTATTTCGCCAGCAACCCGCGCAGTGTATACATCTCGGTGGCAATAAGGCAGCTTTTTGACTATTTCCAGAAATTGTTCCTGATAAACTACAAACGCTGGCAACAAACCTACAAGAAACTACCGATGCCGTCGGATAAAGAGTTGGCCGATCTCATCGGCACCAATATATATTTTCTTGGCGAATACAAACAAGCCGCAAATTTGTATAACAATAAGAAAATTTTCACTATCTTTGGTCTATTGAGAGAGTATGATATGCGCAGCAAAGGTATCGGTGGTGGTACCATTAACGACAGCGAACTATTCAAAGAGTTATTGTTAAAGATTTTTTCGGTATGAACGTCGGCAAAATATACATGGATGACAAAATAGTCCCGGTGAAGGATTTGAGCTTTTATGCGACGCGATTTCTACACGCCAACTATCTCTATCAGACTATCAATACCGTAGATCATCGTCCACTCTATCTCAAAGAGCATCTCGCCAATCTGGCGGCGGCTCACGAAGCCCTCTACGGCAAACCGTTGGAGTTGGAGGAGCGAAAAATCGAACGACAAATAGCCAACCTCTTGCACGAAGGACGACTTCCACATGGCGGCAATTCGGTCAATATCATCGTCATTCCGGACAACGACGAACCGCACATCATAATAGAACACAACAGAATGACGCTTTACGAAGGATTCGCCATTTTGAGCCTGCGCCCGAAAGCTATAATCACAAATTATGAGATTCCGTTTGAACGCCATCTGACCTCCGTATCGATGCAGACCGCCGATTTCATGAACTCGGTAGCCAAACGCAACGGACTTCATCTGGCCATCAGGGCAAACCGTAAAGGACAGCTCATCTCGGCAGGCGACTACCCGCTGTTCGCGGTCAAGAACCGAACTGTAATGACCGTTCCCGTTGCCGAGGGAGCCAAAGTGTGTGCCGAGCGAGAGATGATGTTCCGTCTGTGTCAAATGGCCGGAATCAACATCGAAGAGTGCGATATTCCGGTGAGTGAGTTGAAAAATATTGACGAGTTGATGATATTCACCCCCATAGGCATTCAGTCGGTATTGTGTTGCGACAACAAATATTTTCACAGCACCGTCGCCTCACTGCTTGACCGTCATCTGCCCCGCCTCACAAAAGAGGGCTTCTCGTCATTCAAACGCCCATAAACAGCCACTTGCCAGCCTCACATTTTGAGTGAAGAAATACAAAAGCGCCTTCCCTTCGGAAGGCGCTCTCTTTTTATATCTATTCTCAAATGCCGTTTCGGCAAAGCGAATGCTTAGAAAATATACTGAGAACTGATCTCGCGATAGCTATTTACACGCTCAATAACATCGGCCAAAGTATCGGCAACGGTCAGAACGGTAAACTTGCTCAAATCCTTGTCTGTTCTCAAAGGAATGGTGTCCGTAACGATAACCTCTTTCAATGCACTGTTGTTGATACGTTCATAAGCCTCGCCCGAAAGCACCGGATGAGTGGTGACGGCACGAACACTGTTTGCACCCATCTCCATGAACATGTTGGCAGCCTTGGTAATCGTACCCGCCGTATCAATCATATCGTCAAAGAGCAACAAATCGCGACCCTTCACCTCGCCAATAGCGGTCATGGTGCCCACAACATTGGGGCGTTCTCTGTGCTTGTGGCAAACAACCAACGGCAAGTTCAGGAACGAAGCATACGCATTTGCTCTCTTGGCACCACCGATATCAGGAGTAGCCACCGAAAGATTCTCGTTCTCCAAAGTGCTGATATAAGGCAAGAACACCTTACTTGCATGGATATGATCCACGGGAATATCAAAGAAACCCTGAATCTGATCGGCATGCATATCCATAGTGATAACTCTGTCGGCACCGGCTGCGGTAAGCAGATTTGCCACCAACTTTGCACCAATGGGTACACGCGGACGATCCTTGCGATCCTGACGAGCCCAGCCGAAATAGGGAATAACAGCTATTACCTTATGAGCCGAGGCACGACGTGCCGCATCAATTGTGAGCAACAACTCCATCAGATTCTCTGCGGGGGGAGGAGTTGACTGTACGATAAATACAGTACATCCGCGAATACTCTCATCAAAAGTAGGCTGGAATTCTCCGTCGCTGAATCGAAGAATAGTCATATTACCCAACTGAGTTCCATAACTCTTTGCAATCTTCTCTGCAAGGGTATATGAACCGCGACATGCAAATATTTTCAGTTTATGTTCTGCCATAATCTTTAAATGTTTCGTAGTATTTTACAAAAATACTCTTAAAAGGGATATTTTGTAATATTTTTGGCTAAAAATTTAAACAAAGTTATAAACATTTTTCAATATAATCGAGAATTTGCTCTCCGCCCTGTTTTTTTTCGGACGATGTGGTGAATATCGGAGGCAATTCTTCCCACCATTTCGACAACTCGGCACAATATACATCTATATTATTTTTCAGACGGGTGGCCGACAATTTATCACTCTTCGTGAAAACTATTCCGAACGGAATTCCCTCCCTGCCCAACAGCATCAGAAAATCCATGTCAATCTTCAACGGCTCGTGGCGGCAGTCTATCAACACAAACAGAAAGTGCATCCCTTCGGCCTTGGTGACATAATCGACAATTATCTTCGAGAACTCCTTGCGCGCACCGTGTGACACCTTGGCATATCCGTAGCCCGGCATATCCACCAGCCACCATTCGTTATTTATCAGAAAATGATTCAGCAATTTCGTTTTGCCGGGCGTAGACGACACTTTGGCCAAGCCCGCCCCGCACAACATATTTATCAGCGACGACTTTCCCACATTACTTCGACCGATGAAGGCGAACTCCTTTTGGCCATGTTTCGGTATCTGCGACAATTTTGCACTACTGAACTTAAACTCTGCTGACGCTATTTTCATCTCTCCCTGCCTGTTAACTACTTAAAATGTGCGTGCCACACCATCCCGTTCCATTCGTCTCCCTTTTCGGCATCCCGAACGAGCAGTTGGCACTCTATTAGTCCTCTCATTATTTGCCACAAAAATACAATTTTTTATCATATCCACGCCCTTCCCTCCTTGTGGCACACAAAAAAAGCGGACTCCTCACGGAATCCGCCTTTCTCTTATAGTCTTGAAACTTTCGCTTCTCTCTATAAATTAACCGTTGTATTTCTTCATAACAGAAATGAGGTCAAGAACTTTGTTTGAGTAACCCCACTCGTTGTCATACCAAGAAACGATCTTAACGAAAGTGTCGGTCAAAGCGATACCAGCCTTCTTGTCGAAGATAGAGGTACGAGCATCACCCAAGAAGTCAGAAGAAACAACATCCTCCTCAGTGTAACCCAAAATACCTTTCAATGAACCCTCAGAAGCCTCTTTCATAGCTGCGCAAATCTCGTCATAAGAAGCGGGTTTTGCGAGGTTAACGGTCAAGTCAACAACAGATACGTCCAAAGTAGGAACGCGCATTGCCATACCGGTCAATTTACCGTTCAACTCGGGAATAACTTTACCTACAGCCTTAGCAGCACCGGTAGATGAGGGAATGATGTTGCCAGAAGCAGCACTACCACCTCTCCAATCCTTCAAAGAAGGACCGTCAACGGTTTTCTGAGTAGCAGTGGTAGAGTGAACAGTGGTCATAAGACCGTCGGTGATACCGAATTTGTCGTTCAAAACCTTAGCGATGGGAGCCAAGCAGTTGGTGGTGCAAGATGCGTTAGAAACGAACTGCTGACCTGCATAAGTATCGGTGTTAACTCCGCAAACGAACATAGGAGTATCGTCTTTTGAAGGAGCTGACATAACTACATATTTAGCACCAGCCTCGATGTGAGCCTGAGCTTTCTCCTTGGTCAGGAACAGACCGGTAGACTCAACTACGTACTCTGCCTCAACCTCGTTCCATTTCAAATCGGCCGGGTTTCTCTCAGCAGTAACGCGGATTGCCTGACCGTTAACGATCAACTTGCTGCTCTCTACGCAGTAGTCGATAGTTCCGTCGAACTGACCGTGCATAGTGTCGTATTTCAACATGTAAGCCAGGTAATCTACCGGGCAGAGGTCGTTAATACCTACAATCTC
>JAGBHS010000040.1 GCA_017935385.1 Tidjanibacter sp. | reverse complement strand
GAACAGTCGATGAAGATGTAATCATACTCGTCTTTCACCTTGTTGAGCATGTTTTTCACTCGGGAATATTTGTCCTCCATTGCGGGCAGTTCGGCGTCGGCTCCCACAAGATTGATGCTTGACGGAAGCAGATAGAGGTTTTTCAGTTCCGGACATTTTACGATTACATCCTCCGGAGAGCATGCCCCCATGATGCACTCATATATGCCGTTTTGCTTTACGTCAACACCCAAACCGGATGTGGCGTTGGCCTGCGAATCGGCATCAACGAGCAGAACTTTTTTACCCATAATTGCCAGATTGGCAGCAAGATTGATTGCTGTTGTTGTTTTGCCTACTCCGCCTTTCTGGTTGGCCAATGCTATAATTTTTCCCATAGATTGCTTTTTGTTTAGACAACAAAAATAGTTAAAATCTCGGAGAAATAACGGTCTTTTCCAGAAAATGCGTATCTTTGAGGTTGTTTTTAGAAAATAAACCGATTTTTTTGTCATCGGTACGGATGAGATTTTTTTATCGAAACCGAAAAAGATGTCTGAATTTCTGCCTGCCGAATGATGAAAAATAGAAAGGAGAAAGATATGGAACAGAACGAAAAACAGATTCAGGAGGGTGAGAATGTTTCGAATGAGTCGAAACAGCCCGTTGCACCGCAGCGCAAATTTCCTCGTTGGGGAGAGTTGTTTGCCGTTGTGGGAGTTTTTGTGTTGAGTAATATTTTGGCCAGCATAGTGATGACGGTGGTTCTGGCCGCTACGGGTCATTCTGCGGTCACTATTCCGGAGGATATGGGATGGTTGTTCCCGGTGGTTCAGATATTGACATTCCTGCCGGTGATTTTGTTTGTGGTGTATCTGCGCCGCAGGGCGGGATTGAAACATACGGGTGTGCATCTTACATTCAGGAGAATGAATGCCCCGATGATTTTGTGGGGTGTATTGCTCGTTTTTGTTTCAAGCATGGTCATAGAGCCGTTGCTCAATCTGTTGCCCGATGCGGGAATGGATGCATTGGATGACATGATGGGTAATGGTGGCTGGTCTGTTTTGTCGGCTGTGGTTATTGCTCCCGTGTTGGAGGAGTACCTGTTCAGAGGGTTGTTTATCGATTCTGCGCGCCGTCGCATGAATGCCTTGTGGGCGGTGTTGATCTCGTCGGCTCTGTTCGGACTGGCACACGGTATTCCCCAGCAGGCATTCAATGCGTTTGTGGTGGGTCTGATTCTCGGTTATGTGTATGTGAGAACCAACTCGCTGGCTGCTGTCATAACCATACATGCCATCAATAACGGAATCTCTTATGTGCTGTTGGAGCTGTTCGGCAGCAGCACTGTGTTGATGAAGGACCTCATTGCCAACGACACGATTTATTATATCGTTTACGGTGTATGCTTTGTGATATTTGTTGTGTCAATGATCAAGTTTGTTGTTTCGTTGCGAGATAGTGACGAAATTGTGGGTGTGGATAATAAAACAGAATAAGAAACGTTTTACTATATGATGCTCGGAAAGATAACAAGATTGGTGATGATTGTGCTGTCGGCTGCTGTTGTGGCCGGCTGTGACGGTATTGCCTATTTTGGAGATCAGGTGTTGGCCGAGGTGGGTGACGTGAAACTGTATCGATCGGAGTTGGTGCCGATTACAGCGGCGACGGGCTCTTCGGCCGACAGCATGAGGGTTGCCGACAAATATGTTTCGGATTGGGTGCATGAGCAGGTTAAATTGCAGGCGGCCGAGGATTTGTGGGGCAAAGAGGATGAGGAGATAGAGAGATTGGTGGAGAATTATAGGAAGTCGCTTATTGCCAATAAGGTGGACCAATATTATGTGGCTCGTAATCTCGATACTCTCATCACGGAAGAGATGATTATGGCCTATTTTGAGGAACATAAATCTCAGTTCGTATTGGATCGCACGGTGGTCGAGGGTAGGATACTCCGATTCCCGTCATCGTATCGCCAGTCAAAGGAGTTGCTGACGCTGATGAAATCGACCAATCCGGAGAAACAGCAGGATTTCTTGGACATCTGCAAGAAGAATAATTTTGAGTTGCATGAGTTTGATTCGTGGGTGGATTTCGATGAGTATCTGTCATATCTGCCGGTCCGAAGCAATCGCAATAACGAGTATGACTACCTCTTGGAAGAGGAGGGAATAGGCACTATGTCCGACAATGACAGTAAATACTATTTTCAGATAACGTCTCATTTGAAATCGGGCACTTATGCACCGTTTGAGAATGTGGATGATGCGGTGCGTAAGATTATCTACAATCAGCGTCGCGATGAGGTCATCAAGAGTTACGAAGATAGCCTTTACATGGATGGCATAAGAAATAAAGAAATAACAATAAATATAAAGTAAATAGATGACGGTATTGAAAAAAGCGGTTCTGACATTGGGCTGCATTTTTGCGTTTTTCACTTACGGCGTTCAGGCGCAGCAGAGAGTCATAGCTGATAAGATAGTTGCAGTGATAGGCAACTCGGCGGTGTTGTACAGTGAGGTGCAGACCATGGCCGACCAGCTTCAGGCACAGTATAGAGAGCAGGGATTTACGCCCGAAAGAGATTTGGAGAACGAGGCTTTGGAGAAACTGATGTTGCAAAAGTTGTTGTACAATCAGGCGTTGTTGGACTCGGTGGTTGTGAATGAAACGGCTATTGCCACGGCAGTGGAGGAGCAGGTAAACAAGTTGATAGAGCAGGAGGGCTCAATTGCTGCTTTGGAGAAAAAACAGCACAAACAGATATATGAAATAAGGGATGATATTTATAACTCTTATTTGGAGGGACAATATGCACAGGTGTTGCAGTATCAATTCATGGATGAGGTGAAGATTACTCCGGGAGAGGTTGACAGTTATTACAGAAACATCTCCAAGGATGAACTGCCTATTATTCCTGAGCAGTATATTTATGCCCAGATAACCAAGTTCCCGTCATCGATGCAGGATGCAAAACAGCGTACCAGAGAACGTCTGTTGGAGATGCGCGAGAGAGTTATCGGAGGTACAGCATTTGAAACTTTGGCAAGAATGTACTCGGTGGATACCAACTCGGCCATGCAGGGTGGAGATATCGGCTACATGACATTGGACGCTTTGGTGCCGACCTATTCGGATGCAATCAGAAATATGCAGGTGGGTCAGATATCGGGAGTTGTGGAGACCGAGTATGGATTCCATATCATTAAATTGACTGACAAAAAAGGAGATCAGTATAGAACGAGCCATATTCTGATTCGTCCTTCATATACGACGGACGAGATAAATGCCGATTTGCGTTCGTTGGATAGCCTTGCAACCGTAATCAGAGCCGATTCAATATCGTTTGCGGCGGCCGCACTGCAACATTCTGATGATAAGTATTCACGCCAGAACGAGGGTATTGTGACCAATCACGAGATGTTGGAGTATTACGGAGCCAGCGATGCAAGTTACTCTTCGACCAAATGGATGAAAGAGGATCTGGGTGCCGATTATGATGCATTGCGTCTGTTGAAGGTGGGTGACATCTCGCCCGCATTCCGTTCGCAGGATCTGCATGGTAATGTGTTGTGCAAGATTGTGAAACTGGTGGAAGTGATACCTTCTCATACGGGCAGTCTGGCCAACGACTATTTGAGTATCGAGCAGGCCGCTTTGCAGGATAAGCAGCAGAAGGAGTTCCAGAAGTGGGTCAATGAGAAGATTGAGAGCATGTATGTGAAGATTAATGCAGACTTTACGGACCTCAATCAGTTTGAGAACAAGACCTGGCTGAAATAGTGGTCACATTAGGAAAATATAGAGCAGACGACGGTGCGCAGGGGTGTTAAGATAGTGTTGGGATTGGTGCTGGTTTTGAGCAGCATCTTCTCGGTGCGTACCCATGTGACGGGTCAGAACGGAGATAAACGTCCGGTGGATTTGAAGTCGGACAGAATTTTCCCTGTGCCGGTGGGTGACTCGACGGGTTACGCGCTGGTGGGCAATGTGGTTTTGTTTCATAACGGTGCGGTAATCACGTGTGACAGTCTGGTGAGATACGATGCCCGCCATATGGATTGCTTCGGCAATGTGGTCATCAATCAAGACAGCCTTTACGTCTATGGCGACAGGGTGGAGTATGATGGCGACTACAATGTGGCGAGGGTTTTTTCTCCTTTGATTAAGATTACGGACGGCAATGCCGTTATGTATACTTATAATTTCTCGTTCAATACCCGCACCAATATCGGTGAATTCTCGGGAGGCGGAACGGTGTCGCAGGACGAGTACAAGATGGAGGCACAGAACGGATTCTATTATGCCGACACGAAAGTGATGGTGGGAGTGGGGGACGTGTTGTTGCGCAACTCCAACTATCTGATGGAGTCGGACTCGGTGAGCTATAATCTCAATACGGAGCAGGCTACATTCCATAAACGCAGTCACATCTGGAACGACAAGGGCGAGATCCTGAGTGCCGATAGCGGTGATTATTTCAAGGCGGAGGATCGTTATCGTTTCTATTCCAATGCATACATACTTACCGAAGAGCAGGAGTTGTGGGCCGACAGTCTGGACTATGCCGCTACGGTGGAGGAGATAGAGATGTGGAACAATATCCAGGCTGTGGATGTGAAGAACAACAGCATGGCTTTTGGAGATTATGCTCATTATATCAGCAGTGAGGGGAAGGGTGTATTGACACAGGATCCGGCGGTGCTGAGGTATGAGAAGGAGGGTGCTGATACGCTTTATATGCGTGCCGACAGTATCTATGTCTATGAGGTGGATAGTTTGGGCTATTTTGAACTTAATCGTCCCGATTCGGTCAATAAGACATCATCAATCAAGCCGATAGAACAGCCTGTTGAGGAGGAGTTCTCTTTTGAGCAATTTGCGGAGCAGAATGCTGATGCGGAGGATGAAATAGAGGAGGCGGTAGTTGCAGAAACTGGAACTGGAACTGAATCTCCTGAGGAGACCGCAGAGGTGGATGAGAAAGAGTTGAAACGTCAGGCAAAGAAGGAGGCGAAGGAAGAACGTCGCAATCAGAAACAGGCGGAACGAGAGAGTAAAAAGCAGAAACGTAAGGGCGATGTTCAAGAGGCGGAGATAGAGCAGACCGAACTGCCGACGGAATTGTCGGCGGAGAATGTGCCGACCGAGGAAACATTACAGCCTGTTGAGGTGGTCGACGTGGAGGAGATGCCCGAAACTGATGTGGCCGAAGAGGTGAAAACCGAAGAGGAAATTGTGACGGAGGAGAAGAAACAGTCGGAGAAGAAAACCGACCGAGTGGTCTTGGGGTATCGCAATGTGAAGATATTCCGTAAGGATTTTCAGGCGGTGTGCGACTCATTGCTGGGATTTTCGATCGATTCCACGATAGAGATGCATGTTAAGCCCATTTTGTGGAGTGAGGACAACCAGATAACCAGCAATGACGTGAAAGTATATACCGAACGTCAGCAGCTCAAACAGGCCGTATTTACGGGCAATCCCATTATGGCGTCACAGGTTGATACGGTGCGTTACAATCAGGTGAACGGCAAGACTCTTACGGCTCAATTTGTTGAGGGAGCCATTTCTCGTGTTGATGTGAGTGGTAACGTCAAGACCTATTATTATATGGTGGATGACTCGGACGATACGGTGCAGGGTTTCCTTGATGCAACGAGTGCCGATTTGACTTTTGAGATAGAGGACAATCAGGTGGTTAAGATTACCTTCCGCACAGAGCCCGTATACACTATATATCCTATGGATCAGATTCCGGGCGAGAATTCACAACGATTCGAAGGATTTGAGTGGCGAGGTAAAGAACGTCCTGTGGTGGAGGAGATTATTTCGCGTGATATCAGGGAGTCGGAACGTGATTATTACTTGTCGTTGGTGGAGCCGGAGTTTGAGATAACGGACTCGATAATTGAGTATCGTGATGCGCTTGTTAACGACGGGTCTTGGGCCGACAGGGATGATAAACTGACCGAGGATACCATCTATTTCATTACCACGCGTGAACAGTAATAGATCGCCCTGCGAGACTCACGATTTGTTGTCAGGGCGGAAGATATGAAACAAGAACGCAAACGAAGAGATCGTTTGCGTTCTTTTATTTTGTCAGTGGGCGCTAGGGCAGTGGCCTCTTGAATGCAGAGATCTTCTGTGCCGGTTCGGCCATACCCGCAAACATCAGCACCACCAATTAGAGGTTGTGTCTTACCCGCAGGAGTGGAATAAAAATTTAGAACGGATATCCGATACCGAAATTGAGTGCGGTGTTGTCGAAATCGAAATTCTTTACCCAACGTTCTTCGGCCGGTTTGTTGGGGTCGTGCAATCTGATACCCCAATCAAGTCGCAGTACGGTAACCTTCAAGTCAAATCGCAGACCGACACCCGTATTGAATCCCAACTGCTCGTAGAATGTGTCCCAATGGAATACAGATTCCTTATCGAGATTGTTGTCACCCGTATACCAGACGTTACCCACATCAAAGAACAGGGCTCCGTGCAGAGTTCGCCACATCGGGAAACGAAACTCCATATTGGCCTCCATTCTCACATTTCCCAACTGTGTCGGATAGGTCATGTCGTCGGGGAGTTGAGATGTTCCCGGACCGAGTGTACGCACCTGCCAACCTCGCATGCTGTTGATTCCGCCCGCATAGAACAAACGGTCAAAAGGCATGGCCGAATCTTTCGAGTTTCCGTAAGTGAAACCGTAACCTCCGTAAAGACGGCCGGCTATGGACGTCACATCACCCAACATGATGGTTTTGACGATGCTGGCATCGAAGCGGGCATACTCGGCGAATCTGATACCGAATATTTTGTAGTAAGGATCGTCATTTTTGCTCTTCTCAAAGAGGGTCATCGCGCCATAGAGCAGATTACCCATTGTCTCCCAGTTCAAGCGCATGACCAGCGTGTTGCCTGTCTTGGAGGAGAGTTGGTTGTTGTATAGTATGCTGCCCGACATTCCGGCCATCAGCTGCGAGGTGTAACTGTTTTTCAGATAAGGATTGCCCAACTTGTCAAGGAACTCCTGATCGATGTGTTTCAGTTTCACCATGTTCAGGTCAAGCGGTTTGAACTGATAAGAGGTGTTTTTTCCGTTACTCCAACTATATCCGAACGTGGCACTCGACAATATACGATTGTAGTAGGGTCTGTTGTTCTGATTTATAGATAGTTCAAATGTGGTGCGCGGACTGAACATGCTGTTGCGTTTGTCCACATTGAATGGCGACAGGAATGTCGGGAAGGTCAGTGAGGTCTGTGCGCCGATTTCGTATGAGTTTTTGTTTCCTTTGTTTTTCAGAAACTCATAACCGAACTTCACTCTCATATCCAACACCTCGGCACCTTTGAATATGTTGCGGTTCTGGTAACCCACCGTGGTACTCAAACCGTAAAAGTTAGACGTGGTGCTTGCTTCGGCCTCTATGCTGAAACTTTGTCGCAGTGCGGGGATACATCTGATTTCGCATGTCAATTCGCCCTCTTTGGTTTCCGTGGTGTCGGTCCAATAATCACCCACGAAGGTGACATTCCGTTCTTCGGTTTGTGGCACCTCGCTGAATATGATGCTAGCACTCTTGAAATACTCCGTACCGATAAGGTTGGAGTAGGTGCGGTTTATGTCGTTTTCGCTGTACAGATTGTTGGGATTTATGTATATGAGTTCGCGCAAGACCTCGGGTCGAACGTTCAGTTTGTCGTGATACAAAATATTTATACCCTCAAACGTCACCGTATCCATCGAGTTGAAATAATCGGGATCGTTCATTGCGGCTACGGCATCATATTGCGGATATATATTTATGTTCCTGATTCTGAATATGCGACTGTTTTCATTTGTGGTCTGGTTTTGCTCGTCGGTCACAGCGGTCTGATTAACAATCACTTTCACGCGGGCCATGTGATTTCCCAATGTGGTGTCCACCGAGAAATGTATGTTGTCTATCGAGAAATCATAGAAACCGTAATTTTTCAAATAGTCGTTTATGCGATTGCGTTCTTTGTTGAGCAATTCGTTGTCAAGCACATCGCCTACTTTCAACATCTCGGTTGAGTCCGAGAAAGGCATTATCTGCGCGATGAAGGTGTCTTTATAGTCATAAACTATGTCGGATATTCTGTACGGTTCGCCCTGATGAGTGATGTAGGTTACTTTGGCTTTTTGTTTTGCGGTATCTATCTTGAAACTGTATGTTTCTGATGACTGGAAAAATCCTCGCGACTCTATGTAACGTTCAATGTTGAGTGTGGAGAGAGCGGTCAACGAGGTGTCGAGGATGACGGGTTGTTTGCCCACATTGCGCAGTGTGTTGTTCCACCAGTTGTCTTTTTGCGGATTGGCGCGGTCGTAGAGCCATGTACGTATTCCGAGAATGTTGCCGGTAGGTTTTTGTTTTATGTATTTGTTGATTTCGGCTTTGGTGATACGTTCACTTCGTTTTGTGTCATGATCGGTTTTGATGACGTTTTTTTTGAGTACATACTGGTTTTCGGGGATGTTTTTGGTGACGCTACAAGCGCACGCTGCAACCACGACAAACAATAGCAGTAATGTTTTAAAAGACTTTTTCGACGTCATGACAAAAACGGTTTGATTCCGCTATGCAAATATAGTGCAAACCGCTTGCATAAACAAATACTTTATTCTCAGCAGCGAGTATTTATCTTTTCTGTTTTCTTTAAAATAGACATGAAGTAAAAATCCGCCCTGTTTGCCATCAACAAACAGGGCGGATTTTCTAAATACTATCATTTTTTTCGGGCCTTCATTTCTTCCTTTCTTTTCTCCATTTCCTCTCTTCGTGCATTCATTTCTTCCCGTCGTGCCTCCATCTCTTCTTTTCTTGCTTCCATCTCTTCCCGTCGTGCCTCCATCTCGACTTTCTGTGCTTCCATTTCAATTTTTTGAGCCTCCATTTCTATTCGTCGTGCCTCCATTTCGACTTTCTTTGCCTCCATCTCAACTTTCTGAGCCTCTATCTCCATCTGTTGTTGGAGTTGATTTTTGGTGGTGATGCTGATTTTGCCCGAGAGTTCCCCCGCCTCTTTGTTGATCTCCATAAAAGCAATCTCGTCGGCAGGCAGTTTATTCATCTCCTCTGTGGTGGACTTTATCCCGTCTATGTATATTTCGGCATTTTCAGAAATATCGCCGCTGAATACCATGCCGTTGTGTGATTCGGACGAATGAATGACTATATTGTTGTCAGACGTTTTGTCTATCTTTATTACCGATATGTTTTCTGTCCTGACATTTTCACTGCCCGCAGCTTTGTTGCCTTTCTTTTTTAGAGTTATATCTATGCGATTGGGATTTTTGTTCACGTTTATGAAAGCAATATTGTTCGGGTCGATAAGTTCAAACTCCTCTTTGGTTGCTTTCTTCCCGTCGATAAAGTAGTCCACTTCCTCCTCCGACGAGAATCCGACGACCTTCACATTGTCGTTTCCGATGGAGGAATAAACCTTTACTGTGTCGGAGATTTGAATGTTTTTCGTAACTTTGTCGGGCGAGAGGGGAGTTTGTTCAATGTATACGACTCTCTCCTCCGCAAAAGCGGCCATTGTGCCACATACCAATGGCAATACATACGCTAATTTCCACATCCTTCGTGAGGATGATTTTTCAGATAACATCATAGTGATACGTTTTTTAAGGTTACTGTGATTGAGGCTGTTGGCAACCGAGTGGAGTCTTTTGCCAACGGCCTTCTTTATTAATAACAACTGATACGATTCGGCATCTGTTCCGCTGCGCAGTACGGCTTCATCCGCCTCGTATTCATGAATTGTTTGCAAATCTCTTTTCAGCATCCATGCGGCAGGGTTGAACCACTGCATGCACAGACCTATATTGATAATCAGTATGTCCCACGAGTGGCGGGCCTCGACATGTGCCTTCTCGTGAATTATTATCTCCTTGCTACCGTTCTGCATGTCGGCCGAGTTGATGACTATGTGATTGAACAGCGAGAACGGAGCGCAGGGCTCATCGGTTTGGTGTATGGTGATATTGGCTGTTTTGCTGTGTGTGTCGCACCTTTTTATCATGCGCCATGCTCGCAGATAGGAACGCAGGTGTATGACGGCTGTTACGACCACACCCGCCATGTAGAGTGTGAACGGAATGAGCATGACTGAACTCGCATCATGAGTTTCTGTCATATCGACTGGAAGTGAAAATGCCGAGTGAAGCGGAACGGCTACCTCTTTCGTCACCGTAATCACACACAGCGGCAATACAAATGCCGCAATGGAACTGCATAACAATACGATGCGATTGACACGATGGAACGTTTCGTGTGTCAGTAAAATATTGTAGAACAGATAGAATACGGCCAGTACAGCAGCTGTTTTCAACTCGTATGTTACGATTGCTTCCATGGGGCGTGTCGGTTTATCTCTTTTTGCTGTTTATGAGGGTTATCAGTTCTGCCAGCTCCTCGTCACTCAACTGCTCCTCTTTCACCAGTGCCGATACGGCCGAGAAACACGAGTTGTCGAAATATTTGTTGATTACCTTACGCAACGAGGAACGAGAATACTCCTGACGAGATATGATGGCGAAGTACTGATACGTCGATCCGTATCGTTTGTGTGACAGATACCCTTTGGTTTCGAGTGTACGTGTTATGGTTGAGAGGGTGTTGAAATGGGGACGCGGTTCGTCGAACAGTTCGCGTAACTCATTGACAAACATTGGGCCGTTATCCCAGTAGAGTTGCAGGATTTCCTCCTCTTTTTGTGTCAGTTTTTCCATTCTTTTGATTGTTTGATTTTCTGTTCTGACACAAAGGTAAATATAAAATCTAATTATGCAACTATAAAATGCAGTTTCGTGTGAATTTTTTATAGTTTTTCTTTTTTCAGAGTGTTGTGGAAACAATTTGCTCGGTTTTGTATCTTTTTGTATATTTGTCGCCAAAGTCGAAAATAAGGATAAAAGGAGAAGAAATATGTTTGAAAATTTAACCGATAAACTCGAACGATCGTTTAAGATTCTCAAAGGAGAGGGTAAAATCACCGAGATCAATGTTGCTGAAACTTTGAAGGAGATTCGTCGTGCGCTTATCGATGCTGACGTGAACTACAAGGTGGCAAAGACCTTCACGGATGAGGTGAAACAAAAAGCGCTGGGAGCCAACGTGCTCACTTCGGTTAAGCCGGGTCAGATGATGACCAAGATTGTGCGTGATGAGTTGGCACAGTTGATGGGAGGTCAGGCGACTGATATTAAACTCGAAGGTAAACCCGCAGTGGTGTTG
>JAGBHS010000039.1 GCA_017935385.1 Tidjanibacter sp. | reverse complement strand
GTAGAGTTCTGCCACTATGCAGGTCTTAACTAATTATCTTGCTCTCCCTATCGTGTACCCGTAGCTCGTCTGGCAGCAGCTCACGCAGCTCTCAAAGAGAATATGTAATCTTTAACGGAACAACACATATTAAAAAGAGTTAGGCGACCAACAGGTCGCCTAACTCTTTTTTCTCTATAAACGGACAGATTGTAATCCGCGTCGTGTAAAAAAACAAAATCTCGGTACAGGAAGAACAGGCCTAAATCAAAAACTCATCATTCTCGTTATATCCTGTATCTTCCAGCAATGCAACCTTATTGTGTGCCGCGGCCACCGCCATTCGGTCACACAGCTCATTTTCGGGATGTCCGGCATGGCCCTTCAACCATACGAACTTCACCTTATGCTTGCGGAACACAACCAGAAAACGCCTCCATAAATCGGCATTTTTGCGATTTTTGAACTGTTTCGACTCCCAATCGAATACCCAGCCCTTAGAAACCGCATTCACCACATACTGCGAATCGGAATGAATAGTCACCTCGCTGCCCTCAAATTTCAACTGCTCCAAAGCCACAATAACAGCCAGCAGTTCCATTCGATTATTGGTAGTTAGGCGATACCCTGCGCTCATCTGTTTCCTGTGAGGCGGCGAAGACAACACTATTCCATAGCCTCCGGGACCGGGATTACCCAACGCAGAACCGTCCGTATAAATGTCGATTTTCGGCACCTGTCTGTTCTCCTTACTTTTTCTCCTTCGCCTCAACACTCAACGTGGTGTGAGGTACGATTCTCAATCTCTCCTTCGGAATCAGCTTGCCGGTTTCGCGGCAAATACCGTAAGTCTTATTCTCAATACGTACCAATGCAGCCTCCAAATAGTGGATAAACTTCAACTGGCGCTGTGCCAAACGACCCGATTCTTCCTTCGTCAACGATGCGGCTCCCTCTTCAAGCACTTTAAAAGTGGGCGAAGTATCCTCCGTATCATTGCTCGAGGTGTGAACAATCGATGAACGTAGCATCTCATAGTCGGCCTTCGCTTTTGCGAGTCGGTCGAGAATAATCGCCTTGAACTCGGCTAATTCCTCATCGGAATATCTCGTTCTCTCTTCTGCCATAATATTTCGTTTTAAAGGTTTTTAGGTTTTTATAAATATAGTTATTTCTGTTGTAATTTGCAACTTTTAAGCGCAAATTACAACAGATTTACTATCGAATCCTTGTCACAGCTATCTTCAACGGCTCCTCGTCAATGTCACTATCGTACACAAACTCGCCATTTACACTCGTAACCGCCTTGACACTCACTGCCAGAGTCTGCGATGCGATATAGTCGCAATAGTCGGCAACTGCTCCCTCAATAACCGCCTTCTGCTCCAATTCAACCTCAATCTTATCCGTCACCTCAAAACCACTCTCCTTGCGGATGTTCTGGATACGGTTAATCAACTCGCGGGCCACACCCTCGCGTTTCAACTCCTCGGTAACCGTCACGTCAAGAGCCACGGTCAGTTTACCCTCCGTAGCAACCAACCATCCCGGCATATCCTCCGACGTGATGTCGAAATCGGCAGCCGTAACGGGCAGTTTCTCGCCATCTATCTCAATCTCGTAGCTCTCGCAACGTTCGATCTCATTGATGTCGGCCTGCGATAACTGAGCCGTAAACGCGGCAATCTGCTTCATATACTTGCCGTATTTGGGACCGAGAGTCTTGTAATTGGGTTTGATGCGTTTCGTAATAAGTCCCGTAGTATCGGTGATAAGCTCAATATCCTTAACATTCACCTCACCCATAATCAACGACTTAACAGTCTCGATATGGCGAGCCATATTGGTATCCAGCACCGGAATCACAATCTTCGTCAGCGGCTGACGAACCTTGATATTCACCTTACGGCGCAATGCCAATACCACCGACGACACCTTCTGGGCAATACCCATCATCTCCTCCAAGTCGGTATCAATCAACTGCTCGTCGGCAACAGGGAAACTGTTCAAATGAACCGAGCCCTCATGCAGACCGCTGACAGCATTCAGGTCGCAGAAGATTCTGTCCGAAATGAACGGTGCAAACGGTGCCGCCAACTGTGCAACGGTCTCCAAGCAAGTGTAGAGAGTCTGATATGCCGACAGTTTATCGTCGTTCATACCACCGCCCCAATAACGTTTTCTGTTCAAACGAACATACCAGTTAGAGAGATTCTCGTTCACAAAGTCCTGAATCATTCGCGCCGCCGGGGTCGGATCAAAGTCGTTCAGCGTTGCCGTAACGTTCTTCACCAACGTATTCAACAGCGAGATGATCCAACGGTCAATCTCGGGACGTTTCTCCATAGGTATCTGCGGCTCTGCTCCCGTAAAGCCATCAACATTGGCATACAACGCAAAGAAGCTATATGTATTATAAAGTGTGCCGAAGAACTTTCTGCGTACCTCGTCAACACCGTCAACATCGAATTTCAGGTTATCCCACGGCTGTGAGTTTGAAATCATGTACCAACGCACCGCATCGGCTCCATACTTATCCATAACCTCAAACGGATCAACCGCATTACCCAGACGTTTACTCATCTTGTTGCCGTTCTTGTCAAGCACCAGACCGTTCGAGATGATATTCTTGAACGCTACCGAGTCGAACAACATACCTGCTATGGCATGCAACGTGAAGAACCAACCGCGTGTCTGGTCCACACCCTCGGCAATGAAGTCCGCCGGATAAACCTTTGCAAACTCCTCTTCCGAAATCTCAAACGGATAGTGGCACTGGGCATAAGGCATTGCACCGCTATCGAACCATACGTCAATCAAGTCGGGCTCGCGGAACATCTTCTCGCCATTGCTCGACACCAACACGATGGAATCAACATAGGGACGATGCAAATCTATCTTATCGTAGTTCTCCTCCGAGTAGTCGCCAACAACAAAGTCCTTATACGGATTCTCCGCCATATAACCGGCTGCCACAGACTTCTCAATCTCGGCCTTCAACTCCTCAACAGAACCGATACATTTCAACTCCGAGTGGTCCTCCGTAGCCCAGATAGGCAGCGGGGTGCCCCAGAAACGTGAACGCGACAGGTTCCAGTCAACCAGACTCTCCAACCAACGGCCGAAACGACCCGAACCCGTAGACTCCGGCTTCCAATAGATGGTTTTGTTGCGTTCAATAAGGCGGTCACGTAAAGCCGTCGTGCGGATAAACCACGAATCCAACGGATAGTACAACACCGGCTTGTCCGTACGCCAGCAGTGAGGATAGCTATGGACGTGTTTCTCAATCTTGAACACCTTGTTGTCCGCCTTCAACATCACTGCGATATCGATATCCAGTGTAGTTTCGCTATCTTTCAGAGCCTCGTCGTAGGCATTCTTGACATAACGGCCTGCCCACTCCGAATATTTCTCCACATTCACATAGTTCTTCACATACTCCTCGTCCAACTCGTCAATAACGAAGAAACGGCCTCTTCTGTCCACCATCGGGTGTTTCTTGCCGGCCTTGTCGGTCAGCATCAGGCCTCCGATTCCGTTCTGTTTGCCGGCACGGTCGTCATCGGCACCGAACGTAGGTGCAATATGCACAATACCCGTACCGTCAACCGTAGTCACAAAGTCGGCCACAATCACACGGAACGCCTCGCCCTCGGGACGAATCCAGTCAATCAACTGCTCATACTCCACACCTTTCAGGTCGCTGCCCTTATAGCTCTCCTCAACAGAGTAGGTTCCCTCCATCTTCTTGGTGAAATATGAGCCAACCAGATCCTTGGCCATGATGATGGTCTGCGGAATCTGGGTATAAGGATTCAAGCATTTAACTTTCACATACTCGATACCGCCGCCTACGGCCAAAGCAACGTTTGAAGGCAATGTCCACGGAGTTGTCGTCCAAGCAAGAATATACAAGTCGCCCTGAACATCACCAAACAAAAATTCACTCTTCTCGTTGCGTTTCACCTTGAACTGCGCCGTACAGGTGGTATCCTTCACGTCGCGGTAGCAACCCGGCTGGTTCAACTCGTGGTTGCTCAATCCCGTACCCGCAGCAGGCGAATAGGGTTGAATGGTGAAGCCTTTATACAACAAGCCCTTTTTATAGAGCTCGTTCAGCAACCACCACAGAGTTTCGATATACTTATTCTTGTATGTGATATACGGGTCGTTCATATCCACCCAATATCCCATCTGGCGAGTGAGCTTCTCCCACACTCCCGTAAACTCCATAACGGCCTCGCGGCAGGTCTGGTTGTACTCCTCAACCGAAATCTTCGAGCCTATATCCTCCTTCGTGATACCCAACTTCTTCTCAACACCCAACTCTACGGGCAATCCGTGGGTATCCCAACCGGCCTTGCGGTGTACCAGATAACCCTGCTGGGTCTTGTAACGGCAAAAAACATCCTTTATCGTACGCGCCATCACGTGGTGAATACCCGGCATACCGTTTGCAGAGGGAGGTCCCTCATAAAAAACAAATGTCGGACAGCCCTCTCGGGTAGAGGTGCTATTATGGAACGTATCGTCCGAATCCCACTTCTTCAATACTTCATCAACCACTTCGGGCAGGTTAAGACCCTTGTACTCGTTAAATTTTTTAGCCATAACTGTTTTATTCTTGCTTATATCAACTCGCAAAGATAAAATTTATTTTTTTATTCAAAGACTATTGTGGGGCGAAAGATATACATTACTACTTACCTTATTCCCAATTCGCCAAAAAATCACATTTGAACAAAAAACTCGGGGCGGAAGTATGCGGTGTTTTATGATATTTTTCGTATTTTTGCGTCGTAACAGGAAAATGAATTGTGAAACAGGGCCGTAAAGGGCGGTCCGAAAAAAGAGGAAAACACAAAGATGAAAAAAGAAAAAATCGTTGCCCTCGTGGCACATGACAACATGAAACACGACCTTGCTCAATGGGTCGACTGGAATTGGGCTACACTGCTCAAAACCAAACTCGTCTGCACCGGAACAACCGGCAAACTCGTCGCAAAAACTCTCGAAGAACGCAGAGGCGAGGACAAAATCAGCCAACTGGACATATTAATGCTCAAATCGGGTCCCCTCGGTGGCGACCAGCAGTTGGGCTCCATGATAGCCGAAGGCAAGGTGGATGCACTCATCTTCTTCTGGGATCCCATGCAGGCCCAGCCGCACGACGTGGATGTGAAGGCTCTGCTCCGTTTGGCAACACTTTACAACGTGCCCACCGCCATCAACCGTTCGTCGGCCGACTTCATTATCTCTTCACCGCTATTCACCAGCGAGGAGTATGTGGCCGAGGTGAAAGACTACAAAGCATACATCGAACGTACTCTATACCTCAAATAAGAGAGGTTCTCAAATAAAAAACAACCGCACCCCCGAAAGGTGCGGCTGTTTTTTTGTTTGGTTTTATGTGTGTTATATACTCTCAAAGAATGGCATTGTGCCTTTGTAGTACAAATCAATGGGGGTGGTTCCGTCAGAGGCCTTACCCGAGATTATAATCTCATAGATGCCTCCGCCCAAATTATTGATAACGGCAGAAGTCGCATTCCCGTCATACCAATCACCGGTATCACAATGTTCCGAATATTCTATCCTGCCTCTGAACGTCATGTTGTCTCTACTATTGTTGATGGTGTAGGTGCCACTTTTAGGTGTGGTCGAGTCGCAATAGAAGTAATAAGTATTTATCGCACCTCCGTCATAGTCATCGGTAGTGGAACCTCCCGTTTTGTCATAGACATGACCGTCGCTGTTTGACTCATCATAAAAATAGATGTCAAACTCGGTAATACCATTGTCATATGTATACCACC
>JAGBHS010000038.1 GCA_017935385.1 Tidjanibacter sp. | reverse complement strand
TGGGAAGAACACAGTACGACTCGCCCGAGGTGGATCAGGAGGTGCTGATAGAGGCCACAGAGGAGTTGGAGGATGTATTGGAAGAAGGCTGTTTCCACATGGTCGAAATCATCGGAGTGGAAGGCTACGACCTCTACGGCAAGGTGGTAAACGGCCCTGTTTCGGAATAATCAATGAACCCTAATCCATATATGGGGTGTTTGATTATTCAATTATTTTGATTATTTTTGTGTTGATTATCGTTGGCAAAACAAAAGTCAGATGGCAAAACGAGCTATTATCGAATCATTAAAGGTCAAGGTGGACCAAATAATAGAGGAGAATATTCGTCTTAGAAACGAATATGACGCGTTGTTGCAACAGAAAACCAAACTCGAAAAAGAGAATCGAGAACTGAAAGAACAAAGTGCCGACAAAGAACGTCAGCTAAAAAAACTCGAACTCAAAAGCGGTTTCATGGCCAACGATGATGACAAGAAAAGGGTGAAAAAACGCATCAATCAGCTTATGCGGGAGATTGATAAGTGCATCGCCCTGATGAACGAAGAGTAACGATGCAGAGAGCAGGAGATGGAAGAGAATAAAGAGAAACAGGAGAGTAACAAGGTACTCAAAATAAAACTCAATCTCGGAGGAAAACCCTACCCTCTGAACATCAAACCCGAGAGAGAGGAGTTATACAGACGAGCCGAAAGGGAGATAAATCGACAGGTAGCACTCATCAAGTCGAAATTCCGTTCGGATGCCGAAGGGTATATGGCCATGGCTGCACTGCAAATAATGATGAACAGTTTGGAGTTGGCCAATTCAAGAAGTTTGGGCGCAGAGCTGGACGAGTTGGTGGAGATGGAACGCAAACTCGATGACCATCTGAACAAACTCATGACCCACGAATAGAAAACACACTTCGCAACAAGGGGACTGTTATAATCCTTACTTAAAGGTAGTTATAAGAGAAAAAACGAAATATTGCAACATAAGACCGTTTGAACCAATAGGGAGGGGCGGACGGGAAAAACTGCAATAAGAGAAGAGGGAAAAGAAGAAGGTTCTTATACATATCAACCTGAAATATCGGAATATAGCCCGCATAATTCCTTTCAGATTTGCGAAACTCAACACTATTACACTTGGGACTTAACTCGTGTTTTCAAAAACAGGCCTATTTTACCCGCAAGGGGAGTGCTTCGTGCGCCGTTGGACGTTTGCGATTTTTTTACGGAGGTCCCACACTTGACGATTTTGGAGCTTCGTCAAACGAAATAAAGGAATCTATGCGGGCTTTTTTTACGGAAACTTATTTCACTATATATTAACAATAAATACACTTAAAAGAGAATGACTATTGTATATTGTATTGTCAGTGCCGTTGTTGCACTGGTGGCATATATCATCATCACCAGATATGTGATGAAGACATCGCAGCTCAAACGACGCGAAGCGATTCTCAAAGAGGCCGAGGCCGAAGGAGAGATGATTAAAAAGGAGAAAATCCTGCAAGCAAAAGAGAAGTTCATTCAGCTCAAAAGCGAGCATGACCGTGCGGTAAACGAACGCAATGCAAAGCTCAACCAGCGCGAACAGAACATCAAACACACCGAAAACACTCTCAATCAGCAGCAGAAAGAGCTGGAACGCAAAATCAATGAGACGGAGAAAGAGAAGGAAAAAGTAGCCCTTCAACTCAGCAACCTGGAACACAAAAAAGAGGAGGTTGGCCGTATCATCAAGGAACAGAATGTTCGTTTGGAACAGATCAGCGGCATTTCAAGCGAGGAAGCAAAGAACATCCTGATGGAGAACATGAAAGCGGAGGCTGAGGCAGATGCCGCCACCTACATCAACGACACCATCGAGGAGGCAAAAATGACCGCAGGCAAGGAGGCCAAACGTATCGTTGTGCAGACCATACAGAGGGTTGCCACCGAGACCGCTATTGAGAATTCTGTGACCGTATTCAACATCGAAAGCGACGAGGTAAAAGGTCGTATCATCGGTAGAGAGGGTCGCAATATCCGCGCATTGGAGGCCGCCACGGGTGTGGAAATCATCGTTGACGACACCCCCGAGGCTATTATCCTCTCCGGTTTCGATCCCGTACGCAGAGAGATTGCACGTCTGGCCCTGCACCAGCTGGTGACCGACGGAAGAATCCACCCGGCACGTATCGAAGAGGTTGTTGCCAAAGTTAAGAAACAGATAGAGGACGAGATCGTGGAGACCGGAAAACGTACCACCATCGACCTCGGAATCCACAACATGCACCCCGAACTGATTCGCCTTATCGGTAAGATGAAATACCGTTCTTCGTACGGCCAAAATCTGTTGCAGCACGCAAGAGAGACCGCCAATCTGTGCGGAATCATGGCAGCCGAGCTGGGGCTGAACGCCAAGACAGCACGTCGTGCAGGTCTGTTGCACGATATCGGAAAGGTGCCCGATGACGAACCCGAACTGCCGCACGCAATAATCGGTATGAAATTGTGCGAAAGATTCAAAGAGAAAGCCGACATTTGCAATGCAGTAGGTTCGCACCACGACGAGGAGGAGATGAATTCACTGATTGCCCCCATCGTTCAGGTGTGCGACGCCATCTCTGGCGCACGTCCCGGAGCACGTAGCGAGGTTGTTGAGTCATATATCAAACGTCTGAAAGAGATGGAGGAACTGGCACTCTCTTATCCCGGCGTGATGAAGACCTATGCCATTCAGGCTGGTCGCGAATTGCGCGTGATTGTGGGCAGCGAGAAGATCAACGACCACGAGGCAGAACAGCTTTCACACGAGATTGCAAAGAAAATTCAGGACGAAATGACCTACCCCGGACAGGTGAAGATTACGGTGATCCGCGAAACCCGTTCGGTAAGTTACGCGAAGTAACAATTTCCAAATCAAAGGATAACATAAAAAAAGTTCTTGGACTTTCCAGGAACTTTTTTTATTACATGTACAACAACCACAAGCGATTAGAATCCTCTGAAACACATATCGCGACAGCCTCTCGACGCTCTCTCCGTAAAAAGCCGGCGAGTAGAACAAAAGCGTTAGGAATCTCGGAAATTTTAACGTAACTTTGTGAAAAATTTAACCAAACAGACAAATAAAAGTAACTAATCTAAAACATATTAAGAAATCATGGTAAAAATTGGAACAACTCTCTCCCCCATCGGAAGCAAAGCATTGTTGTGCGGCTCGGGAGAACTCGGCAAAGAGGTTGCCATTGAATTACAACGCTACGGTATTGAGGTTGTAGCTCTTGACAAATACCCCAACGCCCCCGCTATGCACATTGCCCATCGTTCATACGTACTCCCCATGCTCGACGGAGAACGCCTGCGCGAAATCATCGAAAAGGAGAAACCCGACTACATCATTCCCGAAATTGAGGCAATAGCAACCGACACACTCGCAGAATTGGAGAAAGAGGGCTACAATGTCATCCCGACAGCAAAAGCAATTCAATTGACCATGAATCGCGAAGGTATCCGTCGTCTGGCAGCCGAAACGCTGGGTCTGAAAACATCGCCCTACTGCTTCGCTTCAACCGAGGAGGAGTTCAAAGCAGCTATCGAAAAAATCGGTATGCCTTGCGTTGTAAAACCCATTATGAGTTCTTCGGGACACGGACAGAGTGTTGTTCGCACCGCCGACGATATCCACAACTCATGGAAATACGCACAAGAAGGCGGTCGTGCAGGAGCCGGTCGCGTAATCGTAGAGGGTTTTGTTAATTTTGACTATGAAATCACGTTGCTGACCGTTCGCCATAGTGGTGGAGTTACGGTTTTGGAGCCCATCGGCCACCATCAGGTGGATGGCGACTACCGCGAGTCATGGCAACCCCAGCCCATGTCGGATATCGCCCTGCAACGCGCCAAAGAGATTGCCAAGAAGGTTACCGACGCACTGGGAGGCTACGGCATCTTCGGCGTGGAGTTGTTCATCTGCAAAGACGAGGTGTTGTTCAGCGAGGTATCTCCCCGTCCGCATGACACCGGTATGGTGACAATGATCTCACAGGATCTTTCGGAGTTTGCGCTGCACGCACGCGCAATACTGGGCATGCCCATCCCCGCAGTACGTCTGTATCGTCCGTCGGCATCGAAAGCAATCGTTGTGGAAGGTGACAGCAACAGAGTTATCTTCGAGAACCTGGAAGAGGTTATGGCAGAAGCCGATGTTCAGATAAGAATCTTCGGTAAACCAGAAGTGGTAGGTCATCGTCGTCTGGGTGTAATTCTGGCAAGTGGCGACAGCATTGAGGATGCAATGGCACGTGCCGAAAGAGCCTATGCAAAACTGAAAATCACTGTTCTTCCGCGCGAGTAGTACCATAGAGGGAACATGTATATGATAAAACCAAAAGGGTCTTAATGATCCTTTTGGTTTTTTGTTTTTATTTTATTTCAAGAAAAAAGGAGATGATTTCAGTTCACATTTGGCTTACAGGACATACTGAACATCGATTAGAAGACAAAAAGATTCAGCTCCCAACTAACCTACAAGACGTACTGGACTTCCTTGAAAAGAAAGGTTTCGAGGTGGGAGTCGTCGTGTTCAATGACAAGTTCACCCGAAGGACGTACATCTCGAATTATTCCCGCAAAACGGCTGCCATCGGGACGAGCAAATGTTCGCAACTCATCCAAACCGTATAGCAAGCCCAAATAGTCATCGGAAAGCACCGAATACTCCCCCGCCACAAGCAGATTGTAACGAGCCATTACAGCATCGTAAACCGCCCCAAAAACAGCCATTATATCGTAATGTTGCTCTGTTTCCAAACACATAGAGGTGGGATTGGGCAGCGAAGGATCAAAATCGTCCTGATTGACATTAAGCCCCACTCCGACAATAGATCGCGATAACTCCGCACCACGCAGGTCATTCTCAATGAGTATACCGCAAATCTTCATATCACCCACATATATATCGTTGGGCCACTTGATACGCGCCTCAATACCGAATCCGGCCAAAGCATCAGCTACTCCGAGAGCCACACTCTCCGACAGCAGGAACTGCTTTGCAGCATGAAGAAACGTGGGCTCCAACACCATGCTGAACGTAAGGTTCTCTCCCGCACGACACACCCATCTGTTCCCACGCTGACCACGACCGGCCGTCTGCTCCAACGCAATAATGGCATCGCCATGCACATAACGCCTATCATGAGCATCAAGATTGGTCGATTGTGTTGATTCCAAAATCGTTACTGCCATAATACTCCTCTTGTTATCATCCGTAGTGCGGGTTTTATTCTGAACGTTTTGCAACAAACTTGTTAATATTGCCCGTTTCGTCCCGCTTATCGGATACAAAATTAAGTAATTATATAAAAATTCGTATCTTTGCGACCACGATATTTACTCCACACAGCACAACAACGGAGCAATATCAACTGAAACGCAACTGAAAAACAATAAATAAAAACAAACACAAAAACATGAAAGTCTATAAATTCGGCGGCGCATCTGTGAAGGATGCCGATGGTGTAAGAAACGTGGTAGACATCATCAACAGCATAGACGAAAGAGTATTCGTTATAATCTCGGCAATGGGTAAAACAACCAATGCCCTGGAAGGTGTTCTGGAAAGTTTCTACAACGACCAGAAAGAGGAGGCTCTCGCCAAATTGCAGACCATCATGGACAATCATAACAAAATACTCGCCAACCTCTACGGATATCCCTACATCCCGAAAAAAATCCTGTTCTTCTATCAGGAGTTGGAGAATATCATCACGGTGCACGATCCGAGCAACCGTCGCTATGAAATGTGGTATGACCTGATTGTTAGTTACGGAGAGCTGCTCTCAACAGCCATCATCTCGGACTACATGAAGAGCCGCGAAATATCAAATCGCTGGATAGACATGAGAACCTGTTTCGTGACCAACAACCGATACAAAGATGCAAATATCGACATACAGACCTCTTCGAAACGTCTGTTGAAAATAGTAAACTCCTCGTCGGAGCCCGTACTTATCGGACAAGGTTTCATCGGTGCAACGCTCGACGGTGTTACCACCACCATCGGTCGTGAAGGTTCGGACTATTCGGCAGCAGTGGCCGGTGCCATCCTCAATGCGGCAAGCGTGTCAATATGGAAAGACGTGGACGGCATCCTCAACGGCGACCCGAAAATCTTCAAAGATGCACAACTAATTCCCGAACTCACCTATGTGGATGCCATAGAGTTGGCTTATAGCGGTGCGCAAATCATCCACCCGAAGACCATGAAGCCGTTGCAGAACAAGAACATTCCTCTCTATGTGAAGTGTTTCTTGGACAAAAACAAACCCGGCAGCGTCATAAAGAAAGATATAGAGAAACCCATAGATGTGCCCATCTACATTCTGAAACACAAACAGATTCTGATGACCATCGCACCCAAAGATCTCTCATTCGTATTGGAGGAGAAGTTTGCCGACATCTTCACCACGTTGCAGAAACATCATGTAAAGACCAATCTGATTCAGAGTTCGGCAGTAAATTTGAGCCTCTGCATAGACTACACACGCTATCTTGACGAAATAGAGAAAGAATTTGAGGCGGCCGGCTACTCGGTAATCTCTCGTCCGAACATGGAGCTGTTGACCATCAGAGGATTCATTGAGGAGCAGGCCGAGCAGTTTGAAACTGCCGAGGAGGTTTATCTCACACAACGCACCAAGCAGATTCTGAGAGTGGTCCGTACCGCCGGCCAGAAAGCATAAGTGATAAAAAAAACTCGGTCGCATGGTTGAAAATAGAAACTAAATTATTAACTTTGTACCGTTTAAGGGTTAAAAAAGGTTGGGGGATTAGCTCAGTTGGCTAGAGCGCTTGCATGGCATGCAAGAGGTCATCGGTTCGACCCCGATATTCTCCAC
>JAGBHS010000037.1 GCA_017935385.1 Tidjanibacter sp. | reverse complement strand
GGGAATCAAGGCCGATCTGGAAGGCGACCTCGCGCAAAATGAGAGTCTGCTGCAATGGACTCCGACGGGTTATGTGAATGTGAAAAATGCAACGGTGAAGATTGATGCAGTACCCGACGCCATACAGATTCCCGACATCGACTTTGTCTTCACGCCCGAAGAGTATACCATCAACCGCAGCAGCATGGCCATAGATGACAGCGACTTTGAACTGACCGGAACACTGCGTAACGTAAACTCATATCTGCGTGGCGACTCGTTGTTGCGTGGCGAACTCAAATTCCTCTCAACGGTTACCGACGTGAACTACTTTATGAACATGTTCAGCGGTTTGGGTAGCGAGGAGAGTGACGTGGAGTATGCTCCCGAAGAGGTTGTGGCACCCAAACTGACCGACCTCATCGCCGAGCAGGAAAACGCCCCCGAGGAGGTGACAGCACCGCAACTGACAAAACTCATGGCGCAAGAGCCCAAAGAGGCTGAGGAGGTTTCGGCCGGTCCGTTCATTGTTCCGAAAGGAATATCGGTAGTACTCAACACACAGATAGACAACGCACTGATAGGCACCAACGTAGCCCGCAATGTGAACGGAGCCATAACGGTGGATGACGGAGTGTTGGTGTTGGACGGTCTTAACTTCACGTCATCAGCCGCCGAAGTACAACTGACCGCCATGTACAAGTCGCCCCGTCGCGACCACCTCTACGTGGGTGTCGATTACCATATGACCAATGTGGAGATAGGCAATCTGCTCTCCACCTTCCCCGATCTCGGCGAGATGATGCCCATGCTCAACTCGTTCGGCGGAACGGGAGAGTTCCACATGGCAGTGGAGACAAATCTCGACTCGTTGTATAATCTGAAAAAGTCTACCCTGCGTGGTGCAGCCTCAATAGTGGGTAACGATCTTGTACTGATGGACGGCGAAACATTCACCACCATAGCCAAGAAACTCCATTTCAGCAAGGGTGCCGAGAACAAGATTGACTCTCTCTCGGCCGAGTTTACGGTCTTCCGCAACGAGATAGATATCTATCCGTTCCTGATAGTCATGGATCGTTACAAGGCTATCGTGGGTGGTCGTCACAATCTCGATATGTCGATGAATTACAATGTCTCCATGTTGCAGAATGCCTTCCTTCCCATACGTCTGGGAGTGGATATCTTCGGAACACCCGAAAAATTGAAATTCCGTCTGCGCCGTTCGCGCTACGACTCCGAGTACAGACCCATAGGTCGTAAATCACTTGAAGCTTCGCAGATAAATCTGCGCAACATGATTCACGAATCACTGTCATCGGGTGTCATACGCACCGGAGCAACACTGACCACCGAAGAACCACAAGAATAATTTTTAAACACCATAAAAGTTCTGTGGGGCGATGATATACGGGAGGTAGCAACGTCAGTCTTTCGCCCCATGAGAGTTTTTGAATAAAAAAGTTCTGTGGGGTGATGATATACGGGAAGTAGCAACGTTAGTCTTTCGCCCCACGAGAGTTTTTGAATAAAAAAGTTTTGTGGGATGATGATATACGGGAAGTAGTAACATCAGTTTCTCGCCCCAACAAAAGTTTTTAAATAAAAAAGCACCGAGTCATATGGCTCGGTGCTTTTCTTATTGTATAAGGTAAGACTACTCGTCTTTGTCCTCGTCCTGGTACTCTTTCAAGAGTTTCTCCTGTACATCCGACGGAACCTGCTCGTATGCCGAGAACTTCATCGTGTAAGTAGCACGACCACTCGACATAGCGTTCAATGAAGTCGAATAACGATACAACTCTGCCAGAGGCACGCGTGCACTCAGGCGGCTGTAAGCACCATCGGCATGCATACCCATGATGGTAGCACGACGGTTGTTCAAGTCACTCATCACGTCACCCATATCCTCCGAGGGTACCAATACCTCTACATCATAGATAGGCTCCATGATCTTGGGACCTGCGCTACGGAACGCAATCTTGAAGGCGTTACGTCCTGCGATCTCAAATGCGATAGGTTTAGAATCTACCGGGTGCATCTTACCGTCGAAGATGATAACGCGAATGTCACGAGCATAAGAACCGGTCAACGGACCCTCGTCCATCTTACTCATGATACCTTTCAAAATCGAAGGCATGAAGTTGGCATCGATAGCACCACCCACGATAGCGCTATAGAACTGCAACTTACCACCCCAATCCAGCGGATATTCCTGTTTGTCCTTGATGTTCATTACCAAGTCCTTACCTGCAATCTTATATTTGCTCGGCTCGGGCATGCCCTCGGTGAACGGCTCGATAATCATATGAACCTCGCCGAACTGACCTGCACCACCAGACTGTTTCTTGTGACGATACTCGGCAACAGCCACCTTGGTAATGGTCTCGCGATAAGGAATCTTCGGTGCGAAGAACTCAATATCAATCTTAGCCGCATTCTTGATGCTGGTTTTGAGAGTATTGAGGTGCATCTCACTCTGACCGTTAACAATAACCTGTTTCAACTCTTTCGAGTACTCAACAACATATGAGGGATCCTCATATTTAGCCTTGTTCAGCCACTCACCCAATTTTTCCTCGTCTGACTGCTCAACGGCACGTACAGCTGCGCGGTAACGCGACTCGGGGAAATCTACGGGTGAAATCTGAGCTGCCGAACCCGAAACAGCCAATGTGTCGTTGGTCTTGGTTGCTTTCAACTTAACGGTGCAACCCAAATCACCGGCTGCCAACTCGGTAACCTTAACACGGTTTTTACCTGCGGGAGCAAAAATCTGAGAAATCTTCTCTTTGTTTCCGTTCTTGGGATTGGTCACATCCATAGACTCGGTAACCTTACCCGAAACAACGCGGAAGAAAGTAACCTCACCTACGTGATGCTCAATAGCACTCTTATATACGAACAACGATGCAGGTGCATCAGCATCAGCCTTAACAACATTGCCATCCACGTCGGTCAAAGTGTTAGCCTCCAACGGACTCTGTGCCACGTTGATAATGAACTCAAACAATCTCTTGATACCCATACATTTCTTTGCCGAAGCACAGAAGATAGGCATGAAGTCGCGAGTGGCAACACCCAGACGCATACCGCGTCTAACCTCGTCAATGGTCAATTCGCCAGTCTCGAAGAATTTCTCCATCAACTCCTCGTCATTCTCAGCAGCTGCCTCAACGAGATTGTTGTACAACTCGTCTACTTTATCTGCCTCCGATGCAGGAACGTCAGCCTCAACAACAGTTCCGTTCTCGTCTTTGAAGGTGTACATCTTGCGAGTAAGCACGTCGATGATGGTATTGAACTCTGTACCAGGATTCAAAGGATACTGAACGATAACGGGTTTCAATTTACCTCCCTCGCGAATACCTTCGATAGTACCCTCGAAGTTAGCGTTCTCTTTATCCAACTGGTTGATAACACCGATAACGGGTTTCTTAGCAATAGCTGCATAACGATCCTGAACCTCACCACCCGGCTCGAAACCTGCCGAACCGTTGAATACCATAACAGCGGTATCTACAACTTTGTAAGCAGAGAATACGCCACCGCAATAGTCGTCCGAACCCGGAGCATCAATGAAGTTTATCTTGTGATTGTTGAACTCGGCATAGAGCAACGAGGGATAAATACTACGTTTGTAGTAGTGCTCCAACTCGGAGCTGTCAGACAATGTCGAATCGTTTTCGATACTACCCCTACGATCTACGGCCTTTCCCTCGAAAGCCATCGCTTCAGCAAGGGTAGTTTTCCCGGCGCCGGGAGCACCCACCAGAACGATGTTTCTGATGTTTGAAGTTTGATAGTTTTTCATGTTAGTTTATTTATGTTAATTTTATAAAATTAATCGCTAGGGGATAAAGGTATAAAATTTTATTCTAATTATTCTTAACAATAGAAATAATTATTCGTTTGACGGTTAATTTTTTTAAAAACCAGGTAGATTTGGTGCCGTATCGCTGCTTTGCGAGTGGACTTTTATTATAAAAGAGTTGCATGGGACGATGAATTGCGGGAAGTAGCAACGTCGAATTTTCGCACCGCAAAAGTTTTTTGCGTCATTACGAAGAATGGTGCTATACCGAACTGACAACGGGAATGATAATTACTGCGGAGTTCGCAAAAAACTCCCCTCGCAACACAACTGCGGAGAATGGAACAAAACTGCAAAGCCGAACGGACAGCGGGAATGACAATTACTGCGGAGTTCGCAAAAAACTCCTCTCGCAACACAACTGCGGAGAATGGAACAAAACTGCAAAGCCGAACGGACAGCGGGAATGAAAACTACTGCGGAGTCTGCAAAAAACTCCCCTCACCCCACAACACTAACAATGATTTAAAAATTCGGAGGCGGAACGGATGAAGTGATCGACGGTTTCGGCGAGGGAAACATACGAACGACCGCCTGCGGCATTTTTATGACCGCCACCGTTGAAATATTTACGCGCGAAAACGTTTACATCCACCTCATCACCACGCGAACGCAACGACACACGGATAAATTTGCGCGTTTCAATAAAGATGGCCGACATTTTTACTCCCGTAATGGTGAGCGGGTAGTTCACAAAACCCTCGCTATCACCTAATTGGAAGTTAAATCTACGCAGTTCACGTTCCGAAAGTGCTATGTATGAAACGGTATTGTTTTCGATGAGAGTCATTTTTTTGTTGAGTGTGTATCCCAACAGACGCACACGATCTGCGGTGAAAGCGTTGTACACGGCCACGTTCACCTTCTGAATCTCCAATCCGCGTTCCAACAGTCCTGCGATTGCTCGGAACAGTTCGGGTGTAAGACTACTGAACGAGAGATTTCCCGTATCGGTCATGATGCCCGTATACAGATTTTCGGCATCACTCTTGTCCAATACCTCCACCCCGAAAATTTCGCACACCAAACGATAGACCACAAACGAGGTGGAACAATCCTCGGGATAGGAGAACATCAGGTCATAATATGTGGGCGGATTGAGATGATGGTCAATGAGGATACGCTTTGCCGTAGTGTTTGCCTCAATGGCGGCACAAAGCGTCTCGTCAAGTCGTTCTATAGTATTGAGGTCCAAACAGAACACGATCTCGGCCTGCTCTATGGCCTTTTGTGCCACGTCAAGATTCTCTTTTGCAATGACAAAGCGATCGATACCCTCCATCCAATTCAAGAATGCCGGATAACGATTTGGCAGGATGCAGGTTACGTCATTTCCTGCCCCTTGCAGAACATGTCCCCACGTAAGCGAAGAGCCGATGGCATCACCATCCGGATTGGTGTGCGAAAGCACTACAATCTTCTTTCCTCCACTCCCTACGAGAGCTTTAAGTTCCGCTGCTTTTTGTCTGAATTGCTCCATATCTCAAAAACAAAGATACACAAAAATTCATACGGAGCAACATCCGTTCCGAATTATACTCCGCTGAAACTGCTGAATCCTCCGTCCACCGGCAACACAACTCCCGTTATGAAACTTGCCGCATCGGAACAAAGGAACTGTACGGCTCCGTTCAACTCGTCTATCTCGCCGAAGCGCCTCATCGGTGTCTTCGCCAACACCTTCTTACTGCGTTCCGTCAACGACCCGTCGGGATTGATGAGAACAGCCCTATTCTGATTGCCAATGAAGAACCCGGGCGCCACAGCATTAACCCTCACTCCGTCACCGAACTTGGTGGCCAACTCCATAGCCATCCATTGGGTAACGCTGATGATTCCTGTCTTGGCTGCCGAATAACCCAACACACGCGTGATTGCCGAGTAGGTAGCCATGGAGGTGATGTTCACCACCGAGCCTTTACCCTTCTCCGCCATAATCTTACCAAAGGCCAAGGTGGGATAGACCGTTCCGTTAAGATTCAGGTTGGTCACTCTCTCCCATGCCTCTATCGACATGTCGAAGACGGTCTTGTCGTCAGGAATATTGGCGTCGGCCATGTTACCTCCTGCCACATTCACCAAAATATCTATCGTACCAAAATGTTCTACCACCCTTGCGGCCGCCTCACGCATCTGCTCCACATCCAGCACATCGCCCGTAATCCCCAGTGCCTGCGCCCCCTCGGCAGTAAGTTCTGCCACAAGTTCATCTATCTTGTCGGTGTTGCGCCCCAATGCCACAATCTTGGCTCCCTGGGTTGCAAAACTACGGGCAATACTGCCGCCCAACACTCCGCTGGCTCCCGTTATGACCGCCACGCGCCCCTCTATGCTAAACATCTCGTTCATATTTTTTTCAATTTCCTATCTAACGTTATTCAAACTCCTATTTTTTTGGGAAAAGTCGATGTTTCCACTTCCCGCAGTTACCATCCGCAAAGATATTATAATGAATAAAAACTTTTGCCGTGCGTAATACTGACATTGCCTCTTCCCGCAGTTACCACCCGCAAAGATATTATAATGAGTAAAAACCGCGACTCAACTCGTCACGGGCAGCGGCCATCAGTCCCTCAACCTGTCCGAGAGCCAACATCCGGCCATGGAACGAGTAACCGGGATTGTACCCCATCATGGAATCATCCAATATCTCCTTGCCATGATCCACACGCATCGGCACATCGGGTTTCACCCTCTCAAACACCCTCGCCACATCCAACAAACAACCTCTTCCTGCCAGATGTGAGGCCTCCTTGAAGTTGCCCGACGGCTCCACCTCCGTACTGCGCATATGCACAAAGTGAATGCGGTCGGCATACTTCGCAGCCATTGCGGCCACATCGTTCTTCGGATTGGCACTCAGCGAGCCGGCACAAAGTGTCAGACCGTTGTGCGGATTATCCACCGCATTCAGTATCCACTCCATATCCTCATCGCATCCCACAATGCGCGGCAATCCCAGAACCGGATAGGGCGGATCATCGGGATGGATACATAGGTTTATATCATACTCGTCACACACCGGCATGACGGCCTCCAAGAAAATCTTCAAGTTATTACGCAGTTGCGTCGTATCGACACCTCTGTAAAGTGCCAACATCTCGTTGAAACGTTCGATGGGATTACGCTCGTTCTCGGCGATGTTTCCGTTTACGAAACCCTGGGTTTTGAGAATCACAGCATCAATCAACGCATCCCGTCCCGCCGCAGTCATAGTGTGTCCCAACTCCTCAACGGCCTGCAACTCCTCTGCCGAATAATCACTCTCGGCGCCCTTGCGATTCAATATTCTGCAATCAAAATAGGCAAACTTGGCTTTATCAAAATAAAGAGTCGTTGAGCCATCGGGTTGTTTGTATTTCAGGTCGGTGCGAATCCAGTCGATAACGGGCATGAAATTGTAACAAACCGTCTTTATCCCCGCCTTACCGAGATTGGCCAGACTTGTCTTGTAGTTTTCAATGAGAGCATCTCGTTCGGGACCTCCGTATTTTATAGGCTCACTCACCGGCAGACTCTCCACCACAGACCAGCATAAACCATACCTTTCTTTATAATCCTTAATCTCTTTTATTGCATTCTCGGTCCACACCTCGCCGTTCTTGACCTCATGCAATGCCGTAACGACGCCCTCAACGCCTATCTGACGTATCATATCAAGTGTCACCTTATCGCGACGACCAAACCATCTCCAACATTTCTTCATATCGCAATACGTTTATTCCACAAACAAATTTAACTAAAAATCCGTTTCATCCCCCTCCCCAATATTTTTTTTCATTAGTATCTTTTGTGGGGCGAGGGGAGTTTTTTGCAAACTACGAAACTGCTTTCACCACCTAATTCCGTTCGGCTTTGCAGTTTTGTTCCATTCTCCGCAGTTGTAGGGCGAAGTAAATACGGGAATTAGCAATGTCAGTATTTCGCGCCACAAGAGTTTTTGAAAAAAAAATGTATATTTGCGAATATTAACATTTAGAATGGTCGGATTTTCTGACCAAAATAGTTAGGGAAAAAGAGAACTATCATGCCGACACTATCGAAAAGGGCCGTTGATATGCCCGCATCACCCATCAGGAAACTGCATCCGCTTGCCGTGGCTGCCAAAGCACGCGGCACGAAAGTGTATCATCTGAACATCGGTCAGCCCGATCTGCCCACACCGCAAGTGGCACTCGACACGCTGAAAAACATAGATCGTAAAATCCTGGAATACAGCCCAAGTGACGGTTTCTTGTCGTTGCGCGAGAAATTGGTGGAGTATTACAGCCAGTATCAAATCAACGTTACGGCCGATGACATCATAGTCACTTCGGGCGGTTCGGAGGCGGTATTGTTTGCCTTTTTGGCCTGCCTCAATCCGGGTGACGAAATCATAGTTCCGGAGCCTGCTTATGCCAACTATATGGCTTTTGCAATCTCTGCCGGCGCAGTGATCAAAACCATCACTTCCACCATAGAGGATGGTTTTGCATTGCCGAGTGTGGAACAGTTCGAGGCTCTCATCACCGAGAAAACCAAAGGTATCCTCATCTGTAATCCCAACAACCCGACGGGCTATCTGTACACCAAACAGGAGATGGACCGCATCAGGGATCTGGTCAAGAAATACGACCTCTATCTCTTCTCCGACGAGGTATATCGTGAGTTTATCTATACCGGCTCGCCCTACATCTCGGCCTTCCACCTGAAAGGCATAGAGGAGAACGTGGTGTTGATAGACTCGGTGTCGAAGAGATACTCGGAGTGCGGAATCCGCATCGGAGCCTTCATCACCAAGAACAAGAAGTTGCACGATGCTGTAATGAAATTCTGTCAAGGTCGTCTGAGTCCGCCGCTGATTGGTCAGATCATCGCCGAGGCTTCTATTGATGCACCCCGTTCATATCATATTCAGACCTATCAGGAGTATATCCAGCGTCGCAACTGCCTGATAAACGAGCTGAACAAGATTCCCGGAGTATACTCACCCGTACCGATGGGAGCATTTTATACCGTTGCACGACTGCCGATAGATGACAGCGACAAGTTCTGCGCATGGTGCCTGAGTGAATTCGAGTATGAGGGCGAGACCTTAATGATGGCGCCCGCCTCGGGATTCTACACCGACCCCTCG
>JAGBHS010000001.1 GCA_017935385.1 Tidjanibacter sp. | reverse complement strand
TTTTCTTTTTTTTGCTCATTTTTTTGAAAATACCGTCAAAATACCGCCAGAAAACCATTTTCACCCACCCTGCAAACCTCCGACAACAGCAATCCTTACAACACAGACAGAAAATACAAATGGAGAAAAAAATGTTAAAACTTCAATGCTCGCCCAAGGTTTATGCTCATTCTCATAAATATTTATGTAAATTTGTAGGTTGAAAATAAATATTCTGTACGCATTATGAGATCAAATATCAAGATACTGTTTGTTTCGCTATTAACATCCATTTTCTGCCTCGCGGCATCGGCACAGGTTCCCACCCCGACATCACAGTTGGAGTTCGAGGAGTATGAGTGGGATTTCGGCACCATAAAAGAGGTTGACGGCCCCGTCAGCCACACCTTCAAAGTAAAAAACACTTCCGACAAACCCGCCATTTTCGAGCGCGTCATAACCACGTGTGGTTGCACCACCCCCACCTATCCCCGCACCCCCATCTATGCGGGTAAAGAGGGAGAAATAACCATCACCTACAATCCTGCCGACCGTCCGGGTCGTTTCACAAAAACGATAACGATAATTACCGGCAATGGCAAGAATCGCGACGTCCTCACGATCAAAGGAGTGGTGACGGCTCGTCCCAAGACTGTGGAGGATGAGTACCCCTTCCTGTTGGCGCAGGACTTACGAGCCGACAAGGCTCACCTCAGCTTCGGATACGTAAAACAAGGTGGCACAAAGTCTATGACCATACGCCTGATAAACACCTCCAACAAGCCCCTCACCATAGAACAGGAGTGGCTCGTAAAGAGTGATTATCTGACCGTAGCCGTTCCCCAGACGATAGCCCCCAGAAAGAAGGCGACAATAACTCTGACCTACGATCTGTCGTCAAAAACCAAATACGGCCTGCTGAGCGACCAATTACGCCTGAAAGTGAACGGTAAAGCCGCTTTGTTGCCTATAAACACAGACGGAACGGGTGTTGATGATCTTTCAAAGATGAGCAAGAAGACGGCTCCGCTAATGTTGCTCTCATCGGGATTCGTTAATTTCGGCAAGAGCAAGGCCGGCAGTCCGTTGAACAAGACCATCACCATCACCAATACGGGCGCATCACCTCTCATCATCCGCAATGTTCAGTGTCGCGCCAACTCACGCACCTCCCTCAAAGAGGGCGACCAGATAGAGGCCGGCAAGAGTATGGAGATGACGGTAAGCCTGGTGCCCGAAGCGGGTGAAACAGGCTCCGTATTCGGCAGCATCGTCATCATATCCAACGATCCCGACCGTCCGATGAGAGAGATAAGAATCAACGCAAACATAGAATAAATAACGACAAAAGAAGAATGTACAAGATTCTGTTAAAAAAAGAACTTGCCAACAACATTTGGCAAATGAACATTGAGGCACCGCGAGTTGCCGCATCAGCCAAACCCGGTCAATTCGTAATCGTAAGAGCCGACGAACACGGTGAGAGAATCCCTCTCACCATCTCGGACTACAATGCCGAGGAGGGCTGGGTACAGATAGTAATCCAGACGCTGGGTGTCTCCACCCGCAAGATATGCTCATTCAATCAGGGCGAATCGTTGGCCGACTTTGCAGGCCCGCTGGGTAACCCTTCGGACTTCGTATTGGAGGACCTGGAACAGGTAAAAAAAGAAAAAATTCTGTTTATCGCAGGAGGTGTAGGAACCGCCCCCGTATATCCGCAGGTGAAATGGCTACACGAGCATGGTATTGAGGCCGATGTAATCATAGGCGCAAAGACCAAAGATCTGCTCATCATGACCGATGAGATGAAGAAAGTGGGTAACGTATATATCGCCACCGATGACGGTAGCGAGGGTTTCCACGGACTGGTTACACAGTTGATGAAAGACCTGATCGACAATCAGGGCAAGAAATACGACAAGGTGGTAGCTATCGGCCCGATGATAATGATGAAGTTCGTTGCCCTGGCCACCAAGGAGTACAATCTGAAAACCATCGTAAGTCTTAACACGCTGATGGTTGACGGAACGGGAATGTGTGGAGCATGCCGCGTGAGTGTGGGAGGCAAAACCTTCTTCACCTGCGTTGACGGTCCCGAATTTGATGGTCATTTGGTTGATTTCGACGAGGCAATGCGTCGTCAGGGCATGTACAAGACCCTCGAACAACGCGCTGCTGCAATTGAAGAGGAACGCCAGAACGGTCACAAGTGCCGCATAGGACTCGACAAATAAGCGCCGACACAAAGAAGATTAACACTGAAAAACAAAAACGAAAAGAGAGATATGGCAAACAAAATTCCGAGGGTTCCTGTGAGGGAGCAGGACCCGAAAGTGAGAGCAACAAACTTCGAGGAGGTTTGTTACGGATACAACCTTGAAGAGGCTCGTTTGGAGGCATCACGCTGCCTTCACTGCCGTAAACCTATGTGCGTAGCCAGTTGTCCGGTATCGTTGAATATTCCCATGTTTGTGGCCGAGGTGGCCGAGGGTAACATCGCCGAGGCAGCTCGCATCATTGCCGAGGATTCATTGCTACCGTCAATCTGTGGTCGTGTGTGTCCGCAGGAATCGCAGTGCGAGGGTTCGTGCGTATTGGGCATCAAGGGAGAGCCCGTTGCAATCGGTAAGATAGAACGCTTTGTGGGCGATTGGGAGTTGGATAACGGCTCAAAAGAGATGGCAGAGATAGAGAGCAACGGCCACAAAGTAGCCATCATCGGCAGTGGCCCGTCGGGTCTGGCCTGTGCATCAGACCTTGCCAAACAGGGCTATCAGGTGACTGTATTTGAGGCACTGCACAAGCTGGGCGGTGTGTTGCAGTATGGTATCCCCGAGTTCCGTCTGCCGAAAGACAAAGTGGTTAGCCGCGAGATAGAGAAAGTGAGCCGTCTGGGCGTTAAGTTCGAAACCGACACCATTATAGGCCGCACCGTAACCATCGATTCTCTGATGGATGACGAGGGCTTTGAGGCCGTATTTATCGGTTCGGGAGCCGGTCTGCCCCGTTTCATGGGCATCAATGGCGAGAACCTGAACGGCGTATTGTCGGCAAACGAATTCCTCACCCGCGCCAATCTGATGAAAGCCTATGACGACGAGTATGATACCCCCATCTTTGCCGGCAAACGCGTGGTGGTTGTAGGTGGCGGCAACGTGGCCATGGACTCGGTGAGAACAGCCAAACGTCTTGGTGGCGAGGCGTTCATCGTCTATCGTCGTTCGGAGGCAGAACTTCCCGCACGCGTAGAGGAGGTTCATCACGCCAAAGAGGAGGGTATAGAGTTCCTGATGTTGAATAATCCCGTAGAGATCCTTGGCGATGACAAGGGCTGGGTAAAGGCCGTTCGTTGCATCCGCATGGAGTTGGGCGAGCCCGATGAGTCGGGTCGTCGTTCTCCGGTGGAGGTTGCCGGCTCGGAGTTTGACCTGCCGTGCGATACGGTAATCATGGCCTTGGGAACATCACCCAACCCGTTGATTGCCTCCACAACAGAGGGATTGGAAACCAACCGTCGCAGATGTATCGTTGCCGACGAAGAGGGAGCAACCTCACGCGAGGGTGTCTTTGCCGGAGGTGATGCCGTTACGGGTGCAGCCACGGTTATTCTGGCGATGGGTGCAGGTCGTAAAGCCGCCAAAGCCATTGACCAATACATCAAATCAAAGAATCAGTAAGGCTTGACCATACCGACAAAAAGGGCGCGAATTTCGCGCCCTTTTTTTATTGTTCTCCTCAAATTTATTCTCTCATTACTCGGCTGTTGCAAGCGGAGAGGGAGTTGTATAAACTCTTGCTGCCAACTCACGGTCATAGCTATAAAGACCGAACTTGTTGTCACTGATTTTGTCGAGCACATCGATGATGTCGCGTGCGTTCTCCTCTTCCTCCACCTGCTCGTCAACAAACCAGTTCAACATGCTGATTGAAGCATAATCTTTATCTTCCTGTGCAATATTCATCAGGTTGTTAATCAAAGCAGTTACCTTCTGCTCGTGTGCCAAGGTATCCTCAAAAGCAGCCAGCGGAGACTCCCACTCGGTCTTAACCTCAGCGATGGGCAACAGTTTCACCTCGCAACCACGAGAATTAAGATAGTTCATAAAGATGCGTACGTGATCCTGCTCCTCCTGGAACTGGATGAAGAACCAATTGGCGATACCCTTATTTCCTTTTGCCTCCTGATCCATTGACATCGAAAGATAGAGGTAAGCCGACCACAACTCGGCATTGATCTGATTGTTGATTGCCTCAGCAAGGCGTGCGCTCAATGAAGATTTCATAGTATTACTTTTTTATGTGTTAATCTGTTTGTTTCTCTTACTGCAAATATAATACATAAACCGTCATTTGGTTCCAATTTTCATCATCATATTTTCCTTTCTATCTATAAGCAAAACTTATAATTTATCAGCATACCAATAAGCAAATCCAGTACGCCTCCGCCGCCCCTCCGCCAAAGGCACAAAAAAAATCGGGACGGCCTTATTGACCGTCCCGACCATGAGATGTATTCTAAATATTAGAAATATTTTGCTCTGTTATCAACGATCTTGCTCTCCTCGAAGATAGCCTGATCGATGCGGTTCTCAAGGTAGTAAGAACCATAAGACTCCAAGTAAACCTTGGCATCATCATAGGTCATTGTCTCGGCATTGCTGTTGCTATCCACCTGATAAACAATAATCGAAGAAACGCCATCGACAACTGCGGGAGCAGCACCAGCCTTTGCAGCGCTGAATGCGCCAATAAATTTGGGCTCCATACCTCCTACATTCTCAACGATATAGCTGTTGAACTGAACATCCGAAACCTCCGATACGGTTACACCGAATTTCTCGGCAGCAGCCTCAATAGAAAGACCTTCGATCTGCTCTGCAACATATTTAGCCTTAGCCTCGTTTTTGAGAGTTCTTGAAATAACGGAAGACACCTCCTTGATGGGAGCATAACCCTCCTCAACAACAGTCGGGATAGAAGCTACGATATATTTGTCATCAATGTCAAAAATGGTAGAAACATCACCCTGTTTGCCGTTGAATGCCCAACGAACCAACTCCTTAGAGTTGTCAAGACCTACGATGCTGCGGTTCTGAGCCGAAAGCATGGCACTCTGTGCAGTCAGACCCTCTGCCGAAAGAGCAGCATTGAAACCATCAACGGTATTGCCTGCCGAAGCAAGGAATGCATTTGCTTTGTTGTATACCTCCTGCTGAGTAGCCTCGCTGGGATCTACATTATAAACGATTGTTGCGAACTGAGCCTTGGGCGAAGAAGCCGATTTAGCCAACAGCTCAACAATGTGAGTACCGAACGAAGTCTTAACAGTGAATACCTGACCTACGCGCGCATTGATACAAGCGTCAGAGAACTCGGTAACCATCTGCTCGGGAGCAAACATACCCAACTCACCACCTTCGAGATTAGCAACCTCGTCAATAGAGAACTCTGTTGCCAAAGCGGCGAAATCAGCACCTTTGCGCAACAAGGTCACGATACTGTCGGCCTTGCTCTCATTCTCTGCTGCGAGCAGGATGTGACGAGCATTCAGGCTGTCGGGCATATTTTTGATCTCTGCCAAACGAGCCATAGTGTAGGTGTTACCCATCAGGATAGGACCGTACATTTTGCCTTTGTCCTCACCGAATGCATAAGAAACATAAGCTGCGGGAAGCGCATCCTCTTTGTAGTAGTTTGCATCAACACTCTCCTGTGAATTGAGAGTTGCATACTGCAACGGAGTCTCAGAAGCAGCGAACTCGGCAGCCATCTCGGCTACGGTAGAAGCTGCAGCCTCAAAGTCAGCATCGGTAGGCAGCACGTCAAATACAACATAATTAACGGTGCGAGCATCGGTCTGCTTGAAGAGGTTCTTGTGGTTGTTGTAATACTCCTTAACATCGTTATCAGACAGAGTATTCATAATCAATGAGTCGGCCAAAGCAAGGTAATCTACCGAGAAAGCCTTACCCGAAGCAGAATCATTTGCTGCGGTCATTGCCTGATTTACGTCCAGTTCGTTGGGGTTGAAACCTGCTGCCACCAGATTAACAAAATTGCTCATCTGACGCTCCTCGGTCATCTGACGTTTCAGATAGTTCCAAAGAGTTGCGTACTGCGGAGTAGACTCCACACTTGCCAGGAATGTCATCATCATTGCCTGGTCAAACACACCGGTAGTAGGGTTGGTGAACATGGTGGTCATCACGGGCGAGATATACGTACCGTTAAGCATATCCACCTGCTCTGCCTCCGAAACGTTCAGACCCATCTTCTTGAATCCGGGGGTGTAGATATTCTCCATGAAATACTGCTGCCATACGCCGTCGTAGATAGCGTCATACTGCTCGCTGGTGAACGAACTTGCGCCCCACAACATGGTATAGATATCGGACAATTCCTCTACTCTGTTGTAGAAGTCTGTGTAACCGATGTTTTCGCCATTGATCTCACCTACTCTCATTTTGCGTTCGGTGGCCATGCTGGCGCCACTGTTAAAAAAGTCTCCGAGAAGGAATGCAACCATAGATACAGCCACGATTATTGCGATAATCCAGCCGCCTTTGGTTCTCAAATCATTTAAAGTTGCCATTGTTTATTTTTAAAATTTATAAATATTTCAAAATTGGTCTCAAAGATAGTAATTTTCTTGTTGATACCAACCAAACGATTCAAAATATTATCATATTATTTTCACCTTTGCCAATTCCAAGCGTGCCGAGGATGATTTCAGCACTTTAATCTGCATCTTATTCAGATTAATTGTGGTTCCTGCGGGCGGGATTCCTTCGGCATGCGAGATGATAAAACCTGCCAATGTGTCGTACTCGTCGTTCTCTTCGATGCCCAGATCGTACTTTTCGTTCAGATACTCCACCTCCAAGCGGCACGAGAGCACCCACTCTTTATCTCCCACCTTGCGTTCCACCAGGTCGCGTTCGTCGTGTTCGTCCTCAATATCACCGAAAATCTCCTCCAAAACATCTTCCATCGAGATGGTTCCGGCCGTTCCGCCAAACTCGTCTATAACCACCGCCACCGACGAACGTTTCTTTGTGAAATGGTTCAGCAGTTTCTCCACATACATGGTTTCCGGAACGTAATCCACCGGCATCAATATCTCATTAACACTCTGCGGATTGCGGAACAGACTCTTCGAGTTCACATAGCCCACTATGTTGTCTATCGACCCCTCCCAAATAAATATTCGCGAATAAGCCGTATCCACAAACAGTTTTGACAACTCCTCTATTGAGATTTCTCTGTCGGCGGCCACAACATCCACTCTCGGAATCATACACTCCCTCACCCTTATATCGGGAAATTCGAGTGCGTTCTGGAATATTTTTATCTCCGTATCCTGCTCCTGTTCATCCTCCACATTGGTCTCTATAAGGTTCTCCAAATCCACCTTACCGAAACTTCTCATTGCCTTCTCGTCATTGACCGACAGTCCGAACAATCGCAACAAGCCCATTGAAATCCATGTCACAACCTTCGCAAAAGGATACAGCAACACATAGCACACATACACCGGAAACAGCAGCAATCTCAAATAGAAATTCGGATTCTGTCCAACAACTATTTTCGGAGTATACTCGCCAATAAAGATGATTATCAGAGTAGAAATAAGTGTCTCTATAAGAACCGTATTATCCGGCATTACGATACCCCATCTTGCCGCAAGTTGGTGAATCAGTATTGTCATGTAAGAGGAGTAAATAACCAGCGCTATGTTATTACCCACCAGAATGGTGGTAAGGTATTGTCCGGGATTGTCGGCCAGACGCGACAGCATACGTCCGAACAAACCTGCCCTTTTGCGATCTATCTCTATTTGCAGTTTGTTCGCATTGGTAAATGCCAGCTCCATTCCCGAGCAGAAGGCCGAGAACACCAACGACACTATCACTATGACAATAACCGAACTCATCTTTTATCTATTGGTTTCTTTTCTGTTTTCCCTTTTCTATTTTGCCTCTTCACTACCCCACATCGTTCCGTCTCTTCGCTTTGCCCAATCAGCCCACCATAGAGCCACATCAGCCCTTGAAGAAGTTCCACGACTGTCCCATCTAACGACTCCTCTATCGTTCCAGTTGCGGAAAATCGATTCTCTCTTTCTGTTTTTGTTTGCGTTTCTCGTCAAATCGTTTTCGGCGATCCTGTTTTCTATCAGCCTCCTTTCGATCCTCTCTCTCTTTTTCCAGTTTGTCGGCATCTTTGAACATACTCTCTCCACGTGGTTTTGTCTCCACCCTGACGGGTTGTTTTTCACCATCCGCCGGCTCTTCTCGCTGTTCCATATCAACCATCACACGACCGACCGGATTGCGGAATTCCCACTGATTGAAACCCGAGTCGGATTCAAAGCCGTCACCGATAAACTCATCATCCCCATCCACCACACGCGAATCGACATTTGAGTAAATCTTGTCCGTTTTCTGGTCCCAGAACAGCTGTTGCGTAAATAGTTTCTTGCCG
>JAGBHS010000036.1 GCA_017935385.1 Tidjanibacter sp. | reverse complement strand
CCTTCTTGCCGGGGAATTGCGACTTAAACAACTCGCCCACCTCTCCCATTATGTTGGGACCGATGCGCAAGGCCTTGGTTTCGCCGGCTACCGCAAGAGCCTCTTGTATTCTGGTATAATTACTCATTACATTACCATTTGATTTCACATCCTCTTCTACGTTCTACCCACCTACAACATTTTGTTTAATTATAACGGCCACTAAAACGCAAAAGATATATAAAATTAATACAAAGATAATAAAATTTGTTGATTCTCCATCTATTCTCGCCACAAAATCATCACTTCTTCACACACATGCGATTAAAACACACTCATACTCATGGTTTTTTCAGACATTTTATTAAATTTGTATCATTCAAGCAAACTACTAATATATTTTTGAATATGAAAAAAACATTAATCACGGCTGCATTGATCGCCTTATGTTCTTTTGCAACACAATCTTCGGTCGCACAGGAGAAGTTGAAATTCGACTTCGGTTCGACCGAGACTCAGGATGGATTCGTGGCAGTAACCTCCTCCACACTCTACTCCGATCAGACAGGTTACGGTTTTGAGGCCAGCGAAGGCATCACTGACGTAGTAAACAAAAAAGGTACAGCCATCACAAAAGATTTTGTGACAGCCGAGAAACCTTTCAAGTTCTCCGTAAAACTCCCCGAGGGCAACTATAAAGTTACCGTTACCCTGGGTGACACCCGTGGCACATCAAAAACCACTATCAAAACAGAAATCCGTCGTTTGATGGTGGAAGGTTTTGAGACTGCAAAGAAAACTACCGAGCAGGTTTCGTTCAATGCCAACGTGCGTACACCGAAACTCTCGCAAGACAACTATCTGAAACTGAACACAAGTGAGCTTGACTATGCAACAGGAGCCATCAAGAAAGCTCATTGGGACGACAAACTCACCATTCAGTTCAATGACGAACGTCCTTGTGTATGTGCAATTGAGATCGAGCCGCTGAACGACGTGATTACCGTCTTCACAATCGGCGACTCTACCGTTACCGATCAGGCAGGCGGTGGAACCTGGGCTCAGTATCTTCCCCGTTGGTTCGGCGAAGGTGTGGTTGTAGCAAACCATGCAGAGTCGGGTCAGACCATCAAAGGCTTCCGTTTCAGCCGTCGCTGGGACAAGGTGCTTGAAAGCGCCAAAGAGGGCGACTACCTCTTCATCCAGCTCGGAACCAATGATCAGAAATCACGCGGACACGACCCCATGTGGCCCGAGAAAGATCAGGGTGGTAACTGGTCAAGAACCCACTCCGACCCCGAAACCGACTATGTATGGGAACTGGCAACCATGGCTGTGGAGGCAAAACGTCACGGCATAATCCCCGTTATCGTATCGCCCATGACCAAAATCAATCGTCGTGACGGTAGCGCTACCGACCTTATGACGCCCTACGGCGAGAACGCTGTAAGAGCTGCCGAGTTGGCTGATTGTGCTTACATCAACCTTTGGGCAATGAGCATGGACATCGTTGCCGCTTTGGGTGAGGGTGCATTGAAAGTTTATTCGGACGGTACCCATACCGATGATTACGGTGGTTACCTCTTCTCACTCTGCATCGCAAAAGGCATCAAAGAGAATGGTCTGGATTTGCAGAAATATTTTGTAGAGGATCTCATCGATCTCGATCCGAAGAATCCTGTTCCTTTCGAGGAGTTCAAAGTGGCGTTGGAGCCCAAACAGCCGCGTCCGCAGTCGGCTCCCAAGTTGCCCGCTGGAATGACTCCGCAGGGTCCGCTTTAATAGATAGGTGTCCAAACAGGCAGGGCACAAAAAAACAAAGACAAGGCGATAGGCCTACACAGTTAATAAAAACAAAAACTCTAATAAAGTAAAAACAATGAATTGGAACAAGATATCGGCAATAGTGTTGGCAGCAGTTGGTAGCTGTATGGCAACATTCAGCCAGGCACAAGAGGTAAAACGTTTCGACTTCGGTTCTTCTACCGCAGCCGAAGGTTTTACGGCCGTTACCGGCTCAATGACATATAACGAGCAGCGCGGTTTCGGTTTTGAGACAGACGCAAAAGTAACCGATGTGGTAAATGCAACGGGCGATGCGCTCACAAAAGATTATGTAACAAGTTCGGATCCGTTCTTCAAATTCTCGGTGAAACTGCCCGAAGGCAATTACAAAGTAACCGTAACACTGGGTAATACCGAAGGCGAATCTCGCACTACCGTAAAAGCAGAGAACAAACGACTGATGTTGGAGAGCATAACCACCGCCCCCAACGAGACCAAGAAAGTTTCGTTCAACGTGAACGTACGTCAGCCGAATCTCTCGGAAGGAAACACCATAAAACTTAACTCTCGCGAGTGGGACAAAGAGACCAAAAAGGCTAAAACCTACACTTGGGACGAGAAACTCACATTGCAGTTCAATGACTCAAAACCGTGTGTTTGTGCCATTGAGATTGAGCCGCTGGACAAAGTTATCACCGTATTCACCATTGGTGACTCAACACTGACCGACGGTGGTGGCGTTTGGGCTCAGTACATTCCCCGCTGGTTTGACGAGAATGTGGTTGTTGCCAACCATGCAGAAAGCGGCATGACCATCAAAGGTTTCCGTTTCGGACGTCGTTGGGACAAGGTTATCGAGAGCGCAAAAGAGGGTGACTATGTATTCATCCAGCTCGGAACCAACGACCAGAAGTCTCGCGGCCACGATCCCATGTGGGCAACAGAAGACCGCGCAGGCGACTGGGTAAGAACCCACTCTGACGCAGAAACCGACTACATTTGGAGTCTGGCGACCATGGCAGTGGAGGCAAAACGCAACGGTCTTATCCCCGTTATCGTATCGCCCCTGACAAAGATAAATCGCAACACCTACACCATCACCGACATGATGACTCCTTACGGAATCAACGCCCGCAAGGCTGCCGAGTTGGCCGATTGTGCTTACATCGACCTCTGGGGCATGAGTGTGGAGATCGTGAATGCTCTCGGCGAGGGTGTGCTGAAAGTATTCTCTGACGGCACTCATTGCGACAACTATGGCGGTTATCTCTTTGCATTGTGCATCGCAAAAGGCATCAAGGAGAACAATCTCGACCTGGGCAAATACTTCATTGAGGAGATGCCCGACATCGATCCCAAAGCCCCGAAGCCCTCTTTCGAGGAGTTTACCGTACCCATTGAGCCGCGCGTAAGAAGATAAAACCTCATATCATACACAAAAAGCACTTGTCCACACGCGGACAAGTGCTTTTTTATTTCCGTCAGTTCTTCGGGTTATCGACCCATCACTTTCGTCTTTCCCGACACACTTTCTATATCAATTCTCACTATCTCGGTGCGGGCAAACGACCTCTCAATAGCCGCAAGGCCCTGCTCCCTATATTGAGGCGAAAACTTATCCACCACCATCATCAAGGCTTTCTTCCTCTCCTCTGCCGACAGATTGCGACTCGCCCGTCCGCGCACGATGACGCACTCATACTCGGTACTGAACTGCTCCGGAACAACTCGGGTATGCCCCACCACGCACAACGACACCAACGGATTGCGGTCTATACACTCCAATTTGTGTCCGCTCGGCGCGCAATGGAAATAAATCACTCCATCGCCATCCCAAACCACATTCAATGGCACACCATAGCCGGCCGCATCCTCTTGCGCCCCGCCACACATCTCCACCATTGACAACACGCCGTACTCCGCCTCGCGCAATACACGTTCCACATCCTGCTCTGCCAATAATCTATCCTGACGTCTTACCTGTGAATTATCAAATCCTTTCATCCTTTCTCACCAAAAAAAGAACGGATACGCCTCCCACAAGCCGCATCCGTTTCTCTTAAAACCATCTCTCCCTATTGCAACCACTCCATTACCAGTGTACAAGCAAAACGGGTTTATCGTATTCCGAATAAAAATTTAGTTGCGGCTAACCTCAACGGTCTCATATCCCTCAACAATATCGCCTACGCGTACATCGTTGAAGCTTTCGATATTCAAACCGCACTCCTGACCGCTTGTAACCTCCTTAACATCGTCCTTGTATCTCTTCAACGAGCCCAAACGACCCGTATAAATAACGATACCGTCACGAATTACGCGGATAGGTGTATGGCGCGACAATTTACCCTCACGCACAATACCTCCGGCAACCGTACCAACTTTGCTGACCTTGAAGGTCTCCATAACCTCGATAGAGCATACGATCTCCTCTTTGGTGATGGGTTCCAACATACCCTCAATAGCATCCTTGATATCGTTGATTGCGTCGTAGATGATGGAGTAAAGACGAATCTCTATCTCCTCCTTCTCTGCCAATCGTTTTGCACTCATACTGGGACGCACCTGGAAACCGACGATAATAGCATTGGAGGCCGCAGCAAGCAATACATCCGACTCCGAAATCTGACCTACGGCCTTGTGTATAACATTCACCTGCACCTCCTCTTTCGAGAGTTTCAGCAACGAGTCAGTCATAGCCTCAATAGAACCGTCAACGTCACCCTTGACAATAATGTTCAACTCCTTGAAGTTACCGATTGCGATACGACGACCTATCTCATCAAGTGTAACGTGTTTCTGGGTCTTCAAGCCCTGAATACGCTGCAACTGCTCTCTCTTGTTGGCAATCTCTCGTGCGCTGCGGTCATCATCCATCACATTGAACGTATCTCCCGCCTGCGGTGCACCATTCAAACCGAGCACCTGAACAGGAGTAGACGGACCGGCCGAGGTCACCTTACGACCATTCTCATCAAACATCGCCTTCACACGACCCGTATGGGTTCCCGACAACATGACGTCACCGATATGCAACGTTCCGTTCTGAACCATGATAGTGGCCACATATCCGCGACCCTTATCCAATGACGACTCAATCACACTACCCGAAGCCTTTCTATTGGGATTAGCCTTCAAATCCAACAGCTCTGCCTCCAACAGCACCTTCTCCAACAACTTGTCGAGATTGATACCGTTCTTGGCCGAAATATCCTGCGACTGATATTTTCCGCCCCAATCCTCTACCAGATAGTTCATCTGAGCCAACTGCTCTTTGATATGTTCGGGATTTGCATGAGGCTTATCTATCTTATTGATCGCAAACACCATAGGTACACCTGCAGCAACTGCATGGTTGATAGCCTCCACCGTCTGGGGCATCACGCTGTCGTCAGCAGCAACAATGATAATCGCCACGTCGGTAATCTTCGCACCACGCGCACGCATCGCCGTAAACGCCTCGTGACCGGGAGTATCCAAGAAGGTTATCTTCTTACCGTCCAACTCCACACTATATGCTCCGATGTGCTGGGTAATACCACCGGCCTCACCCTCAATCACATTTGTCTTACGGATATTATCCAGCAATGAGGTCTTTCCGTGGTCCACATGATCCATTACTGTAACGATGGGTGAACGGGGTACCAAATCCTCTTCGGCATCCTCGCCCTCTTCATCAATAGCCTCCTGAATCTCTACACTCACAAACTCTACCTTGAATCCGAACTCCTCGGCAACAATAACCAATGCCTCGGCATCCAAACGCTGGTTGATAGAAACCATCAGACCCAGATTCATACATACCGTAATGACATCCGTAACCGAAACGTTCATCATGGTGGCCAATTCGCTTACCGTAACGAACTCTGTCACCTTCAAGATTGACTGTTCGGCCTGCTCTCTCTCCATATCCTCTTCCATACGGGCTCTGACCTCCTGGCGTTTCTCTTTTCTGTGCAAAGCACCCTTGCTCTTACCGCCCTTGGCCGTCAGACGAGCCAACGTATCCTTGATATGTTTCTGTACTTCCTCGTCACTCACCTCGGGGCGAACAACGGGTTTAGCAACTTTTTTCTTCTTCTCCTTTTTAGGCTGTTGGGGTTGCTGCTGGGGCTGTGCGGGACGCTGCTGTTTGCCACCATCGCCTCCTTTGCCTCCCTCATGTTTACCGCCACCCTGCGACTGAGGTTTCGACAAATCTACCTTATCCTTGCCGATACGTTTACGTTTCTCTCTATGGCCGTGGAAATCATTTGACGACTTCTTCGCAAAGTCCGACATATCTATCTTACCCAACACCTTCGGGCCGGTCAGACGATTACTCTCATCCGAAGCCCTGAAGACATTGTCCTTACTCTCGGCCATGCGTTCATCGTAGGTTTTCTCCTGATAAGCAGCCTTCTTGGGTTCGGGGGTGGGTGCAGCAGCAACGGGTTGCACATCGCGTACCGACTTAACCTCCTTCTTCACCTCAACCTTCTCCACAGGTTTGGGTGCCTCAATAGGCTTAACATTCTCTTGTTTAACCGGTTCGGCAGGCTTATCCTCCGAACGGGTTTCCGTCTTCTTGGGTGCAGAAAGGTCTATCTTGCCCAATACTTTGGGGCCCTTGACCGCCACCTCATCTTTGACGCTTATCATGCCGCTTTTAATTACAACTTCTTCCTTGTAATCCTCTTTCTGGCCGTCTTTCTTGTCTGTCAGCGAAACGCTGCCCTGTTTCATCGTGATACGATCCCTTACATTCTGACGATCGTCACCCGAACGACCTTTTCCAAACTCCTTTGCAAGGATCTCATACACGTCATTATCCACAAGCGCGCTCGGCGAGTTCTCGATTTTGACTCCCTTCTTGTCAAGGAACTCTATAATCGTATAAAGACCCACCTTAAACTCTCTTGCAACCTGATTAAGTCTAAGTTTTTTTTCTTCCGCCATAAGTTTTCTCCTTCTTCATTTCTTGCGGCACGACATCCACGCGCCTTATTTCACACTATTTCTTTTCTATTATTCAAACTCCGCTTTGAGGATATTGACCACCTCTGCAATGGTCTCCTCCTCCAAATCGGTACGACGTGCCAACTCCTCGTTCGAGAGTTCAAGCACACTCTTTGCGGTATCGCAACCGATTGCTTTCAGCGCATCAATAATCCACTGATCAATCTCATCAGAGAACTCGTCCAGATCGACATCCTCCTCCTCTACATCGCGATATACATCAATATCATAACCCGTAAGCATATTGGCCAGACGGATATTCAGACCGCCCTTACCGATTGCCAACGATACCTCACTCGGTTTCAAATATACCGAAGCCGTCTTCTTGGCCTCATCCATCGTAATGCTTGATATCTTGGCAGGATTCAGTGCACGCTGAATCAGCAACTGGGTATTATTTGTCCAGTTGACAACATCTATATTCTCGTTCTTCAACTCCTTAACGATAGAGTAGATACGCGAACCCTTCATTCCCACGCAAGCTCCAACCGGATCAATACGTTCGTCATAAGACTCAATGGCCACCTTGGCTCTCTCGCCCGGGATACGGACAATCTTCTTAATAGTAATAAGACCATCGAAAATCTCGGGAACCTCCTGCTCAAACAGACGCTCCAAGAACTCGGGGGCAGTACGCGACAAAATCACACACACATTATTGTTGCGCATCTCAACCTTCGACACGATAGCCTTGATAGAGTCGCCCTTGCGGAAAAAGTCACTCGGAATCTGCTCACTCTTGGGCAGTACCAACTCGTTATCCTCGTCATCAAGAATAAGAATCTCCTTCTTCCAAACCTGATAAACCTCACCGGTGATAATCTCACCAACCTTCTCGCTATACTTCTCAAACAGATTGGCCTTCTCCAAATCCATGATTCTCGAAGCCAGATTCTGACGCAACGACAAAACGGCACGACGACCGAAAGAATCGAGTTTTATCTCATCCGCAACCTCTTCTCCAACTTCATAGGTAGAATCTATTTTCTTGGCCTCACTCAATGCTATCTGCTGATTGGGATTCTCAACCTCATCGTCATTTACAATCGTTCGGTTTCTCCAAATCTCCAAGTCTCCTTTTTCGGGATTGATGATAACATCAAAATTCTCGTCAGTCTCGTAAGTCTTGATCAATAGGTGACGAAAAACATCCTCCAAAACACCGATCATTGTACTCTTGTCAATGTTTTTAAGCTCTTTGAACTCTGCAAAGTTGCTTATCAGATTCATGTTGTCCATAGTAACTCTATGTTCTTTTTTAGTTTTTTATTTTATTAAATTTATCTTTCAAAAAAATCTTTTTCTCAAATTTTTCTTTATCAACAGCCTCTTGGTGTCAGCGGCCTTTTCGTTCTGCTGGCCACTGCCGTTGCCAATGCTTTCTCCGAGTTTACAATCCGCCCCCAGCACACACTGTCGGTTTCGGCACCTCCGGCTTTTGTCTACTTGAAATCGAGGTACTCTCTGGTGGATTTCACCTCACTCAACGGATAGACCTTTACCACTTCCTGCTCCACCTTGCGTTTTTTGCCCTCAACAGCCACCTTCTCGGTATAAGACAATGTTATTGTATCCTCTGTCGCCTCCTTCAATGTTGCGCGAATCTTGGTGCCGTTCATAAGAACCACATCAACGGGACTGCCCAACAACTTGCAATACTGACGATACACTCTCAACGGATATCCCACACCTGCCGAAATGACGGTCAGCTGGAAGTCCTCCTCATCCCTGTTCATCTGCGCCTCAATCGCATTACTCAAATCGACACAATCGTCAATATCCACCGAAGTATCACTATCTATAACGACCTCTATTTCGTTCTGCAAATTGCAAGTAACATCTATAAGGAACAGCTGGGTGTCAGCCAACATCTCATTTGCAATCGCTTTTATCTTCTCAACGTCTATCATATTCTCTCCTTCACTTATTGCCAATCGAAGAAACACTCCCGAGCAACAGACACTTCTGGGTCGCCCCAATTGCGACCAATATTCCACCGAACGGGAGCCTTAACTTCATAATTGCGACCGGTATATATACAAAATTTGGGGACTCTCGTCCCCAAACCTATCCCTTTCACGTTGCAAATATAATGCTATTTCATTAAATATGCAAACGTTATTGGCTTTTTTTACTCAGTATCAGCTACAATATTTCTATTATAGGGTTTCAATATACCGCGTTTCGACTCTCTGATGAAATTAACCACCAGGTCTCGTTCTCTGCTCTGCGGGAACTGCGACATAACCAAATCGCACGCCTGGCTGTAAGTATGACCATCCTGGAACAATACGCGGAACATATCCTGAATCTGCGAAATCTGAGGCTGCTCGAAACCTCTGCGACGCAAGCCAAGGAAGTTTGCTCCCACATATGTAATAGGCGTATGAGCCGCCTTCACATAAGGAGGAACATCCTTGTTCACGTAAGTATTGGCACCGATCATGGCATGCTCGCCGATACGGCAGAACTGATGTGCGCCCGAATGACCTCCGAACACTACCCAGTCACCAACCTCAACCTCGCCTGCCAACGAAACAGAGTTTACGATAACACAATGGCTACCAATAACACAGTCATGAGCAATGTGAGCATAAGCCATAACGAGGTTGTGATCGCCAATAACAGTCTTGCCTTTCGAAGCAGTACCGCGATTGACCGTACAACTCTCCCTGAAAGTATTGTAATCTCCAATCTCAGTGGTAGTATACTCACCCTTGAATTTGAGGTCCTGAGGAACACCCGAAATAACGGCACCCGTATGAACCTTACATCCTTTACCCATTCTTGCTCCATCCATAATGACAGCACCCGGACCAATCCAGCAGTCATCACCAAGAACAACATCACCCGCTACATATGCGAACGGCTCCACCGTCACATTATTTCCCAACTTGGCATCGGGATGTACAAAAGCCAAATTACTAATCATAACTTTTCTTTATTAGATAAAAATTTATACTCTCCTTTTTCGTAAAACACACGACATTCAATTATTGCGCCTTGCGCATAATCTTCATCGTTTCCGTATTCGCATAATGACCCGGACGATAAGCCGTCACCTTACCCTTGAATCTCTTGCCCAACAATGCCATATCTCCCAAGATATCCAGCATCTTATGACGAGCTATCTCGTTCGAGAAACGCAACTGCAAATGGTTCAAATAACCATTCGTAACCTTCACTTCGCCCTTGTTGAACAATGCCGTAAGACGAGCTATCTCCTCTTCCGATATCTCATGCTCCACTACCACAATCGCATTCTCCAAGTCACCGCCCTTGATGAGATTTGCATTCAAAAGCGGCTCCAACTCATGCAGGAAAACAAAAGTACGACAAGGAGCAATCTCGCCCTTATAGTCGCCTTTCTCCACAAAAGAGCTGTTCTGCACGCCCAGAACACGCGAATTGTAATCAACTTCAACCGAAACGGTAAACTCATCCGCCGGTTCGATATCGATACTTACACCTTTTTCGGGAATTGAGAACGAAACCTTCTCTTTGAGTTCGTAGTAATGTCTGTCCTGCTCCTGCTCCTGCAAACCCACCTCCATAATGCGGGTTGCATACTCACGAGCCGAGCCGTCCATAATAGGAACCTCCGGACCGTTAATCTCTATCAACGCATTATCTACACCCATACTCCAAAGAGCAGACATAATATGTTCAATGGTGTAGACTTTTGCATCATTCTTGCAAATAGTGGTTCCACGAGATGTATCAACCACATAATCGGCCAAAGCCTCAACTTCGGGCTGCCCTTCAATATCTACCCTTCTGAAAATGATGCCGTTATCCGATTCAGCAGGAAGAATTGTCATTGTTACGGTTTTACCCGTATGCAATCCCTTGCCCGTAAAAGAGCTTGAAGCCTTTAATGTTTTTTGTTTGTCAATCATAAAATTATGGTCGAATCTGTTTTTTCAGCAGACAAAGGTACTAAATTTTTGAAATAAAATCGTACATTTGCTAAATATTTAGTCAGACATGGGGAAGATTACCGCTGAAAACATATCGAGAATGGTGCGCAGGACTATAAAAAAAGTCGTGCTTTTCATCAATTCCGTTCTGCCGGCCTCTATCAGAGGCTCCGTTCCGCAAGCCCAAAACAGAGGTAAATCCGCACCCGGAAGACCGGTCGGCCCCCGCCCCAACGGAGCCCCTCAACAAAGACGTCCCGTCGCCAGCGAAAACAGGCCGCAACAGGCCGCCAGAGCGCCACAACAAAACAGACCGCCACGTCTTGATCTGCCTTTCGTAAAACGCAAACAGGACGCCGGCTCGTGGATATACCAACATCGCATAGCAATAAGCATCACTCTCATTTGCTACCTTATTCTATCCATCTGCTTTGTGACGTCAAAGATTGTACTCAACAAGCATCAGACAAACTCAACGATTGTGGTCGATTTTACCGATCTCGAAAAGTTGCAGGAAGAGTTGGAACGCGCACAAGAACTGAACAGACTGCTCAACGAGCAGCAACAATATGACTTTGAAGATGTAGGCAACCGCATATCAAACGAACAAGGCCAAGAGAACGACAATCAATTGACCCGCAACAGCAATATGTCTGACATATTTGACCGCGCAGAACAGGTGCAGGGACGAGTGAGGGCCAATCGTGAACGTTTCGAAAAAGGACTCCGCGAACAGCAGGAAATGATTGATTCGCGCAAAAAAGGAAACGAACAGCAAGAACAAAAGACCGAAACAGGAAAAGCAAAAGGAAAAGTCACCGTTTCTTACTCGCTCAACAATCCGTTGAGAAATGCCGAGAATCTCTATATCCCTGCATACAGATGTGAAGGCGGAGGCGAAGTTGTCGTGAAAATTGCGGTGGACAGAAACGGCGATGTGGTGGAAGCAACGGTGGACACCTCGCAATCCTCAACAGATTACTGCATGACCACCACAGCTGTGGAGGCAGCACTCAGGTCGCGATTCGATGTCAATATGGAGGCGCCAGCAAGACAATACGGAACCATCAGTTACGTCTTTATCCCGCAGTAATTAATAATTCCGGAGAACAAACAACACGGTTACGGTTATGGTAATAAATGCAGAAAACATATTGTTGGTAATGTCGATATTACTTTTCGTCAGCATCATTGCGGGACGAGTAAGTCATAAATTCGGAACCCCCATCTTGTTGTTGTTCCTCGTAGTGGGTATGGCATTCGGAACAGATGGTTTCGGCATAGAATTCAACAGCCCCAAGATTGTTCAGTTCATAGGTATGGTAGCCCTGAGTATCATTCTGTTCTCGGGCGGTATGGACACCAAATTCACGGAGATAAAACCGATCATAGCCCCCGGAATAGTGTTGGCGACAGCAGGAGTCCTGCTCACGGCTCTTATCACAGGTGCGTTCATATACTTTTTATGCGGTTGGATAGGAATAAATCTGGGCTTCACCGAATCGTTGCTATTGGCTTCGGTGATGGCATCAACCGACTCGGCATCCGTATTCTCCATATTAAGACAAAAGAACATAGGTCTGAAACACAATCTGCGCCCCATACTCGAATTGGAGAGTGGTAGTAACGACCCGATGGCATACATATTGACCATCCTGCTCATACAGGCCACCACAACCGAAGGTATGGGTATCGGTGCAATCATAGGCACGTTCTTGTTGCAGATGTTTCTTGGCGGACTGTTCGGCTTCTTATTAGGAAAGGCCGCCGTTCACATCCTCAACAACCTCAACACGGGAAACAAATCACTCAACTCCATTCTGTTGCTGGCGATGGTGTTCTTCGTGTTCTCGTTCACCGATCTGGTGGGCGGCAACGGCTATCTGGCAGTATACATCGCAGGTTTGATCGCTGGTAACTCAAAGTTGCCGAACAAATACACACTAACCGCATTCTTCGACGGTTTCACATGGTTGTTCCAAATAGTGATGGTCCTCTCGCTGGGTCTGCTGGTCAATCCGCACGAAATGTTGGACATTGCCATCTTAGGTCTGGCGATAGGTGTCTTCATGATTTTCATCTCACGTCCCATCGCCGTATTCACCACACTGATACCGTTCCGCAAAATAACAAGCAAGATGAAACTCTACATCTCATGGGTGGGCCTTCGCGGAGCAGTACCCATCATCTTTGCCACCTACCCAATGGTGGCGGGAGTAGAGAACTCGGATTTGATATTCAATACGGTGTTCTTCATCACCATCATCTCGTTGCTGGTTCAAGGTACAACGGTAAATAGCGTTGCAAAATGGTTGCAGTTGGCCGTACAAGAGAAAAACATCGGTTTCGGAATCAATCTTCCCGACAATATCAAAGCACAACTCGCAGAGTTTGAGGTAGACAGCCAATTCCTGAAACAAGGAGAAACCTTGAAGGAGATACAACTCCCGAAAGGAAAACTGGTGATAATGATACGTCGCAACGAGGAGTACATCGTCCCCAAAGGAGATACCCGCCTGATGGCCGGAGATATCCTGTTGCTCATATCGGAAAAACCGCAGGTTACCGAACAGATAGACGAGGATATTTTATCCAAGGCATTTGCTCCCTTCAAAAAGCCGATGCGTAAGAATCGCCATAAACACCCTCACAAAGCAGACCGCAAGCAAGAACAAGAGGCCGACAACAAGCCGGCAAAAACAAAGAAACAACAATAGCTCCGCTTCTCTCATTCCATCTCATCCAAGTGGGCGGATACGCTGTCCGAAATGCGCTGATAGGGACGCAATTCAAACATCGGCATCATGGCAATGACGTGTTCAAAGAGAGCCGTCTGTATCTTCTCGTATTCGGCCCATGCGGTCACGGAGGAGAACATGTAAATCTGTAACGGCAGACCAAGTTCGGTGGGTTCCAGTTCCCGCACCATATACAGCATATCACGATTGAGCTGCGGCATGGACTCCATATAGTTGAGCAAATAGATACGGAACAGTCCCAGATTTGTCGGCCTGCCAACAATCCCGGCACCCACATCCACAGGACCATCCACAAGACTCTCCGCCCGTTCGGCCGAGTTTTTCTCTCGCACAAGGCGCACACTCTCGGCCATAAACTCCACCTTCGTCAGACGGTCCAACAACTCCTCGGAACAGAAATTCACACTATTCATATCCACATTGACGGAACGCATTATACGACGACCGCCCGAACGCAGCATCCAAGTCCAATTCTTAAATGCCTCCGTAGTGAGAATATATGGCGGAACGGTGGTCACCGTATTGTCAAAGTTACGCACCTTGACCGTATTAAGCGTAATCTCCTCCACAATACCGTTAATTTCGTAACGCGGCATGGAGATCCAATCGCCTATGGACATCATATCCTCATAAGAGAACAACACTCCCGACACAAGTCCCAGAATGGTATTCTTAAAAACAAGACTCAGCACCGCCGCGAAAGCACCCAAACCGGTCAGTAATTTAGCAGGAGATTTACCCATCAATATGCTTATAATCAATATTGCCCCGACAATATAGGTCAATATCTGCACCACCTGGAATGCGCCCTTCAAGGGACGGTTTTTCAGATTCTCGCGGTGGCTCAGAATGTTGTACAGAACTCGGAAGAAAGTTATAACCAACATCAGAAATGCTATCACCACAAGGCAATCAAGCAATTTTCCGAACAGAGCCACCGTTTTGGCATTACCATCGTAATAAGTGAGTGGTAACAACACATAAAACACCACTACCGCCACGGCAAAGGCCACCCGTTTCAAATTGCGACGTTCCAAAACAAACCGACCGTAATGTGATTCGGACAAACTTGTAAATCGGTGCGTCACAAAAAACATTATAACATACACAATCACACCCAACAATGTCGCCACAAGAGCCACAATAACCATAGCCGCCAACATCTTCGCCACGTCTTCCGACGTATTCAACCCCAACCAATCGAGCAACCGACCGACCAATTCAAGCAAAAAATTCTCCATTAACACCGCCCGTCTTTATATTCTTCACATTACCATTTCACGCAATCCCTCTCTCCACAAAGTTTTCTTGATAAAAAAAGACATACAAGAATAAGACCGAGTTTTCTTCTCATTTCACTATCTTTGCAACAAACTCTTAATTGAAGAAGATGAATCTGTCTTTCAGCGGGCACAGACCCGATAAAATAGCAAACTTCACACCCGCCACCGAACAAACCATTCGGCAGGCACTGAATACAGAGTTGCGTAAAGCATACGCAGCCGGATATCGTCGTTTTCTGTCAGGAATGGCTCCCGGCTTTGACCTATGGGCAGCCGACGAGGTATTGAAAATGCGGGCAGAGTCGGGATATGAAGAGGCAGAACTCATGGCCGTAGTTCCCTACCCTGCATTCAGCCGTTCATTTGATGCGCAAGCCAAACAACTGTACAACAACGCCATTGCACAAGCCTCGGAAACAATCTTCATCGCCGACAGCTATCACCATGCCGTTTTCAGTCAGCGCAACGACTATCTGGTCGAACACTCCTCAATGCTCCTCTGCTACTACGAGGGCACAGCGGGAGGTACGCGTTACACCGTCAAAAAAGCCGCCAGACTCGGCAGACCAATCATCAACATACACCTTCCCGAGCTTTTTTAACACCCCATAAAAAACAAGCGGGCGAGAATCCATCTCGCCCGCTTTAACTTATCGCTTTATCGTCTAAAACGAAACATTCGTACAATCCGAAACCTCAACCGAAGAGCCGTCCTCGGCAGTAATCTCCACATTGTCAAGAGTCCAATTGTTAGACCAAGTAACAGCACCCGCCGTACGGCCACTTATCTTCACATTCTCCAAACGCACATTGTCAATCTGACTCTCCTCAATACCTATCACACTGACACAAGTGCCGGCATTGACAGCCGTAATGTTTTTCAGATAGAAATCACCCAGCACAGGAATACCCTGCTCGGGATCGACCTCACCCAACAAGGTATACCAATGCTCCGGAATCTCCTTACCCTCATACTCCTCGGGCAACACCGAATAACTGTACGAAGGATTCCAGTTCAAATCCGCAGCAAAGGGCTGACGAACACCGTCCATCTCCACATTGGCCATATAGATGTTCTGCACACCGCCACCACGAATGGTGGTTGATTTAAGGCGCAGGCCATTGCCCGTTCCTTTGGCTTTGAGGTTGTAGGCCACAATGTCACGGATCATTCCCGAAGTCTCGCTACCGCACGTAATAAGACCTCCGCCATGACCCGACTCGCAGTTTCGAATCACAACCCTCTCGCAAGGACGATTTACACGCAGTCCGTCATAGTCACGACCCGCTTTAAGACAGAAGTTGTCGTCATTGCAGTTGATATTGCAATTCTGCACAAGCACATCGCTTGACGAGTCAATGTCAATACCGTCGGTGCTGGGACCTCGGCCCTCAATATTGTTGCTGATAATCACATTATCCACCGTCACAAACTGAGAATAAAGCACATGCAACGACCAGAAACCCGGCTGATAAAGAACAATATCCTTAACCGTAACATTCTTGCAATCCTGCACCAAGATACCTCGCGGACGTTCGCAATCGTAATCCACCGCCCAACGCAAACCACGCGGCTCATAATCGTCACGACGCATAGACCAATACTTATCCCAGAAAGGTTTGCCGCGTCCGTTGATGGTTCCCGTACCCGAAATCGCCGCATTCTCGGCCTCTACTATATTTATAATAGCCGCCGGCCAGGTCATCTCTATTCCCGCAACACGGGTATGAATCTTCTCATAGTCGGCCAGATCCTGACTCGCAATAAGCGTGGTTCCTTTGGGTACATTGAAATCCACGTTGCTCTTGACAAACAGCGAACCCGTAAGATAGACTCCCGGTCTGAAAGTCACAACGCCACCGCCTGCCGCCGCACAATCGTCAATGGCTTTCTGGATGCCCTCGGTACACATGGTCAAAGCATCGCCAACAACACCTTCATAATCGTTTGCCACAAACACAGCCGTTGCCGCAGGATAACTCTTGGCACCAACCTCATCCACCCATTTCAACTCCGGAAACGGATTGTCGGACTTCGGCGCCGAACACGCCATCATAACCAGTCCGCTCAAAATTACAAATAACTTTTTCATACGTTTCTTCTTATATGATTTTCAACATGTTTCGTTGTTCTCTTACAAAATTACACTTTTTTCATGACTCTTCAACTCAAAAGGTATAAAATTTGACAAGATTCAAAAAAACAACTTTTTATTCATCTAAAATAAAGATTATGAAACGAATTATTCTATCATGCCTCGCAGCATCGCTGTGTGCGCTATGGGCCATGGCCGACGACCATGTAATCAACTTCAATCAGCTACCCTCGGCAGCACAACAACTCATCGAAACTTATTTCGACAAAAACGACATCCGTTCCGTGACGGCCGACATGCACGGCTCTCGCACTGATTACGAAGTGAAGTTCTATGACGGATCAAGCATTGAGTTCGACACCGATGGACAGTGGGATGAGATAGACAGCAAAGTTACAGCCATCAATGAGACTCTCGTACCCGTAGCCATTCTTGAAACCATCAAGACCCGTTATGGCAAAGATGCAAAAGTCAAAAAGATCAAAATCGACCGTCAGGAATACGAGGTGGATTTAGACAACGGAGCCGAACTCGAATTCAACTCCAATTTCAAACTAAAATAAAAAGAGAGGCGCGTGAGAATATATCACGCGTCTCTCTTTTTATTATGTATTATAAGCGAAATTTTACTTCACTTCCTCAAAATCCACATCAGTAACATCATTCTTGTCTGCACCCTGCTGTGCGCCACTCTGCTGCTGCGCGCCCGCTGCCTGCTGCTGTGCGTAGATATCCTGTGATGCTGCCTGCCATGCCGCATTCAATTTCTCGGTTGCAGCATCAATGTCGGCTAGATTCTGAGCCGAATGAGCTGTCTTCAACTCTGCCAATGCAGACTCAATAGCCGCCTTCTTGTCTGCGGGCAACTTGTCACCATACTCTTTCAACTGTTTCTCGGTAGAGAATATCATGCTGTCAGCACCATTGATTTTATCAATACGTTCGCGCTCCTCTTTGTCCTTAGCCTCGTTTGCCTTAGCCTCGTCACGCATACGCTGAATCTCCTGCTCGGTCAGACCCGATGATGCCTCAATACGGATGCTCTGCTGTTTGCCGGTACCCTTATCCAAAGCCGACACATTCAAAATACCGTTGGCATCGATATCGAACGAAACCTCAATCTGGGGAACGCCACGCGGAGCTGCGGGAATACCGTCCAAGTGGAAACGACCGATAGTCTTGTTGTCGCGAGCCATCTGACGTTCGCCCTGCAACACATGAATCTCAACAGAAGGCTGGTTGTCCTGTGCGGTAGAGAACACCTGGCTCTTACGGGTAGGAATGGTTGTATTGGCATCAATGAGTTTGGTGAACACACCGCCCAAAGTCTCAATACCGAGTGACAGCGGAGTAACGTCGAGCAACAACACATCCTTAACCTCTCCGGTCAATACACCACCCTGAATTGCAGCACCGATAGCCACAACCTCATCGGGGTTCACATTCTTTGAAGGAGCCTTGCCGAAGAAGTCCTGAACAACCTGCTGAATGGCAGGAATACGGGTTGAACCACCAACCAAAATCACCTCGTCAATCTCGTTGGCATTCAAACCGGCATCTCTCAACGCCTTCTTACAGGGCTCAATGGTTGCGCGAACCAATGAATCTGCCAACTGCTCGAATTTAGCTCTTGTCAGAGTCATAACCAAGTGCTGCGGGATACCGTCCACCGGCATGATGTAAGGCAGGTTGATCTCGGTAGTGGTTGAGCTTGACAACTCGATCTTTGCCTTCTCGGCAGCCTCTTTCAAGCGCTGCATGGCCATAGGATCTTTACGCAAATCGATATTGTGTTTCGCAATGAAATCCTCTGCCATCCAGTCTATGATCACGTGGTCGAAATCATCACCTCCCAAATGGGTGTCACCATTAGTAGATTTAACCTCAAACACACCGTCACCCAACTCCAAGATAGAGATATCGAAGGTACCGCCACCCAAGTCATAAACAGCAATCTTCATATCCTTATCGGCCTTGTCAAGACCATAAGCCAAAGCCGCTGCGGTAGGCTCGTTGATGATACGACGTACTTTCAGACCAGCAATCTCTCCGGCCTCCTTGGTCGCCTGACGCTGTGAGTCAGAGAAGTATGCCGGTACGGTGATAACAGCCTCATCAACAGTGGTTCCCAGATAATCCTCGGCGGTCTTTTTCATCTTCTGAAGAGTGATAGCCGAGATCTCCTGCGGAGTATACTCACGGTCACCAATCTTAACACGCGGAACGTCATTTGAGTTGCAAACCACCTCGTAAGGTACGCGTTCGATGTCTTTCTGCACCTGTGAACATTTTTCACCCATGAATCTCTTGATAGAGAAAATGGTATTTTTAGAGTTAGTGATAGCCTGACGCTTTGCAGGGTCACCCACCTTACGCTCGCCACCCTCGGTAAATGCCACAACAGACGGTGTGGTACGATGTCCCTCGCTGTTGGGGATTACGATAGGCTCGTTACCCTCCATTACTGCTACACAAGAGTTGGTTGTTCCAAGGTCAATTCCAATAATCTTTGCCATAATTTTAATTCCTTTCTTTACTTATTTAATAATTATACGTTTTGTCTGAATTTGTCATATTTTCGTTTCGTATTCTAAAATGTTCAATCTTTATGCCAACCAAAAAAGGTGACCACAAAACTGACAAATGGCTCGTTTTTTGTCATCGACACATGACAAAAAGTCAGTTTTTAACCATTATAAATGATTGTGTGACGAAATTTTGGCATTACTGCTTATTGCTGTCACCAAGCACAATTTTTTTCAAGAAAAAGTTTCGTGGGGCGATGGAAGAAGGTAAGTAACAACATCGCATTTTCGCTTCACGAGAGTTTTTGTTCATAAAAGAGTTGCGTGGAGAGATGAAATACGGTAAGTAGTGACGTCAATTTTTCGCCCCACAAGTGTTTTTGTTCATAAAAAAGTTGCGTAAAGAAATGAATTACAGTAAGTAGTAACGTCAAAATTTCGCACCACAAGATTTTTTGTTCATAAAAGAGTTGCGTGGAGAGATGAAATACGGTAAGTAGTAACGTCAAATTTTCGCACCACGAGAGTTTTTGTTTAAAAAAACTTTTTATTTCATAAAATAATTTATATCTTTAAGCCAAGAAAGGACAACAATTATTATAACCTAAATAAACAAAAACGATATGTTAATCACTTTCAACGAATTGCGACGTATTAAAGACAGCCTCCCCAGCGGAAGCATGCAACGTATCGCAGACGAATTGGGCATAAATGCAGATGAAGTCAGAAACTATTTTGGGGGTCGTCACTTCGAAGGCGGAGGCGGCTCCATAGCAGGTGTACATTTCCAGCCCGGTCCCGACGGCGGTATCGTCAATTTTGAAGACACCCGAATTTATGAGTGCGCATTAAGACTGCTCAAAGAGTGTCAGCCGGCTGAAGCTGCTGAATAAACAAAACATCTTATAATACGGAAGTTTTCCAATAAATCATTAGGTCGCAGATTGCGGCCTTTTTTTTACGACAACCCTTTCAAATATAAGAAGAAAACTCCACACGAACCCCAGCCAATCGCCCTATTTTGACGTATAAAGTCACCAGCATAACGTCACAAGACCTTACAAGTACTATTTTAGAATAGGTATTATAAAGATATTATTCGGCATAAAAGTTTGTATTTAAGGAAAAATGTTTAATTTTGCGAGATTAAAAGGCGAAAAAATTAAAATTTTAAAAACATATAAATAAAACAAAAATGCAGAATAAAGGTGTAATCAAATTACTTGCAATCGTTTTGGCGCTTGCATGTTTGTATCAACTCTCGTTCACATTCGTGGCGAGCAACGTTGAGAAAAAAGCCGCAGAGTATGCCGCACAGTTCGATGAGAGCATCCGCGACAACAAAACACAGGCTTATCTCGACTCTATCAAATCAAAAACAGTTTATAACCTCGGTTTGGTAAAATATACTTACAACGAGGTGAAAGAGAAAGAACTTAACCTTGGTCTGGACCTCAAAGGCGGTATGAACGTTATGCTCGAAATCTCGGTGGCAGACGTTATCAACGCACTCTCAAACGATAGTCAGGATCCCGCTTTCAGACAGGCACTCGATCTGACCAAGCAGCAGGTTATCAATACCAATGATGACTTCATCACTGTTTTTGCAAGAAACTATGACGAAATCTCAAACGGCAGTCCTCTGGCATACATTTTCAACAACCAGACTCTGCGCGAGAAGGTTTCTCCCAACAGTTCAAACGAAGAGGTTATCAGAGTTTTGCGCGAGGAGACAGAGAGCACCATCGCAAGCTCTTACAACGTCTTGCGTAACCGTATCGACCGTTTCGGTGTAACCCAGCCCAACATCCAGAGATTGGACAACGGTGGTCGTATCCTCGTTGAGTTGCCGGGTGTTAAAGAGCCCGAACGTGTTCGTAAACTTTTGCAGGGAACCGCTTCTTTGGAGTTCTGGGCAACTTACGACAACAGCCAGATATACCCCGTATTGGAGAACGCAAACGCTATCATTGCTCAGCTCAATCAGGCAAGCGAGCAGATATCAGAGGTTGAGGCAGAAGAAGAGACTGTTGCTGAGGAGAGCAGCGAGCTCATCGATCAGATTGCTGATGATGCTGCAAACGCAGACAGCGAGGCTTTCGCAAAAGCTTATCCCCTCTTCTCTAAACTCTCTCCGCTGACCGATCAGACCGGTAACCTTATGGCCGGCCCCATCGTTGGTTATGCAATGTCTTACGATACCGCAGCCGTTAATGCTTACTTGGCAATTCCGCAGGTTAAGGCTCTCTTCCCGAGAGATTTGAAACTCATGTGGGGTGTTAAAGCTATTGACGAGGCAGAGACCATCTTTGAGCTCTACGCAATCAAAGCCAATACTCGCGACGGCAAAGCTCCGCTGGATGGCAGCGTGGTTGTCGAGGCAAGAGAGGAGTACTCACAGTACAGCTCTAACGCAGAGGTTTCTATGGTAATGAACGCAACCGGTTCAAGAACTTGGGCTCGTCTGACCGCTGACAACATCGGTCAGTGCATCGCTATTGCTTTGGACGGTTATGTATATTCAGCTCCCCGCGTAAATCAGGAGATCACCGGCGGTCGTTCTTCAATCACCGGCGACTTCACCATTCAGGAGGCAACCGACCTTGCTAACGTATTGAAATCAGG
>JAGBHS010000035.1 GCA_017935385.1 Tidjanibacter sp. | reverse complement strand
GATGTTGCTACTATCTGTACCGGTCTGGCGGCCAGCATGGGGGCTGTGTTGCTCACGGCGGGAGCCAAAGGCAAGCGCCATGCGTTGCCCCATTCGCGAGTGATGATTCACCAGCCGTTGGGCTCGTGTGAAGGTCAGGCTTCGGATATAGAGATTACGGCCCGTGAGATTGGTAAGTTGAAACAGGAACTGTATGAGATATTGGCCAATCATTCGGGTGCTGATATAGAGAAGATTGCGCGAGATGCCGACCGTGATCATTGGCTCACAGCCAAAGAGGCGTTGGAATACGGACTTATTGACGAGGTGTTGAAGAAGCGCAAACCTCATATTGAAAATCAAGAATTATAGCATTATGGCAAAGAGTGGACATAACGGAAGAAACCACAATGAATATTGCTCTTTTTGCGGTCGATTGGCCTCTGAGGTCGGGATGTTGTTTGCCGGCGGAGTAGAGGGCGTGAATATTTGTGACCAGTGTATAGAACGCGGTCACGACATGCTGAACGAAACCAATCTCAAAAAGAAGACGAACGATGCGGAGGTGCTGACAAAGGAGGATTTAATGAAACCGGCCGAAATAAAGGCATTTCTGGATAGATATGTGATTGGTCAGGATGCAGCCAAAAAGACTCTCTCTGTGGCTGTATATAACCATTATAAGAGAATTTTGGCGGCTGATGCCAAGACTGATGAGGTGGAGATAGATAAGTCCAACATCATCATGGTGGGCGAGACGGGAACCGGAAAGACTCTGTTGGCCCGAACGGTGGCTCGTCTGTTGAAGGTGCCGTTCACTATTGTGGACGCTACGGTGCTTACCGAGGCCGGATATGTGGGCGAGGATGTGGAGAGTATCCTTTCGCGCCTGTTGCAGGCAGCCAACTATAATGTGGAGCAGGCCGAACGCGGCATTGTGTTCATTGACGAGGTGGATAAAATTGCCCGCAAGAGTGACAATCCCTCTATCACGCGCGACGTGTCGGGCGAGGGAGTGCAGCAGGCTCTGTTGAAGATATTGGAGGGTGCAGTGGTTAATGTGCCGCCCGAAGGAGGTCGCAAACATCCCGAGCAGAAGTTCGTGAAAGTGAATACGGCCAATATATTGTTTATTTGTGGCGGTGCGTTTGACGGCATTGACCGTAAGATTTCACAACGTCTTAATATGCGGGTTGTGGGTTTCAACCAGTCGGTCGGGGTGCAGATCGACCGCAAGAATCTGATGCAGTACGTCACACCGCAGGATTTGCGTTCGTTCGGTTTGATTCCCGAGTTGGTTGGCCGTCTGCCTGTTCTGACTCACCTGCAACCGCTTGATGCCGCCGCTTTGCGTCAGATTCTCACCGAGCCCAAGAATGCGATTATCAAACAGTATGAACGTTTGTTCGCATTGGATGGAGTTAAGCTGGTGTTTGAAGACAAGGTGTTTGACTATATCGTGAAGAAGGCGATGCAGTATAAACTGGGCGCACGAGGCTTGCGTTCGATATGCGAGGCGATAATGACCGATGCGATGTTTGAGGTGCCTTCGCAGCAACGCAAAACACTGCGTATCACGCTGGCTTATGCACAACGCAAGATAGAGGCGTCGGAAGTGCTGCGAACAGCTTAAAAAGACGAAAAAACGAAGAGGCGACATATCTGATATGTCGCCTCTTCGTTTTTTCTATTCTTCGGCAAAAGCGTATAGTGCAGCAATCTCCTCGGGCCATTTCTCTTCGTCTATGGTTTCGAGAGTGATGGGGATGTAGTCGAAACGGGGGTTGCGTGCGATCCAACGGAAACACTCCCAGCCTATCTGTCCGTTGCCCAATGACTCGTGACGGTCTATGCGACTACCCAGCGGACGCATGGCATCGTTCAGATGGATGCCGCGCAGATAGTCAAGCGAAACGGTGCGATCGAGCAGTGCAAAGGTGGCTTCGCAAGCCTTTACGGTGCGCAGGTCATATCCGGCGGCGAATGAGTGGCAGGTGTCGATGCAGTATCCCACGCGTGATTTATCCTCCACACGGTCTATGATGTAGGCCAAATGTTCGAAATCAAAACCAACGTTACTGCCCTGGCCGGCGGTGTTCTCAATGACAGCGGTTACGCCTTGTGTCTTGTCAAGAGCCATGTTGATGCTCTCTGCCACACGATTCAGACACTCTTCCACAGAGATGGCTTTCAGATGACTGCCCGGATGGAAATTGAGTCTGTCGAGTCCCAACTGTTGGCAGCGCGACATCTCTTCAATGAATGAGTTGCGTGATTTTTCCAATGCCTCCTGTTCGGGATGACCGAGGTTGATGAGATAGCTGTCGTGCGGAAGAATCATGCGTGGTTCGTAACCGGCTTCGGCACAATTTATTTTGAACTGTTCAATGCTTTTTTGCGACAGGGGAGGTGCGAACCACTGACGTTGATTCTTGGTGAAGAGTGCAAATCCACCCGCACCTATTGCCTTTGCATTCAGAGGTGCATTTTCAACACCGCCCGATGCGCTGACATGAGCCCCGAAAAATTTTCTTTTATTCATTTTATCTGTGTGTTTTGTTTTCAATATTTTGCTTGTGGCTGTATTCCACATGCGAAATTACTAAATTCTTGCGTTTTATTTATAAATAGTAGAGATGTAATGATGAAATAATTAAGCAAAGTCTTGCAAAATTCGTATCTTTGCATTTAGCACCGAAAGATTTGAATGATAGTCAAAGAGCCGGTGTGGCAAGAAACGGAAGTTAAAGAAAAAACCAGATAAGAGAGATGAAAAAGAGTTTGCGTTTTCTGATTGTTATGGCATTGATAATGTGGCCGCTTGCGATGTCGGCCCAGTTCTCTATTCAGCGTCAGGAGGATACCAAGATAAATGATATGAACAATATCTTTGACGAGGATTTTCGTGTTGATGGCGAGATGAAACCCGAGTTTTTTGACCGTGCGGCATGGATGGCGGAGAAACGTCGTGTGCGTAAGGAGAGAAATACGTTTGAGTTCAAGGCCTCGTTGGAGGGTTCGATGCAACAGTTTGAGAACTGGCAGAACGGAGGTGAGAATACTCTCTCGGGTCTGGGTACGGTGTATATGAACCATAAGTATAAGAAAGAGAAATTCTCGACAGATTTCACGATGAACCTTAAATACGGTATGAACGTTATTGACGACAAGTCGTTCAAGAATGTGGACCTGTTGAGTCTGAGTGGAAGTGTGTCGCGCGCGATGAACGATATATGGTCTTATTCGGGCGTGGTGTCGTTCCGTTCACAATTTACCGATGGTTTCAAATCCCGCACCGATGAGACGCTTAAATCGGCGTTTATGGCGCCCGGATATCTGGATGTATCTCTCGGTTTTACTTATAACAAGAAAGGCTCTCCGTTCCATATCACTATGTCACCTATATCGGGTAACATGATTTTCGTGAAGGACGAGAGAATCGACCCCACGGCTTATGGTGTTGAGGAGGGCAAGACCACGTTGAATCAGGCGGGTCCGTCAATAAACGTGAAGTTTGAGGATAAGTACGGTCAGAAGGACAACATCCAGTACCGTTCAACGTTCTATTCTTTCTCCAATTTGAGCATAGCGCCTACGGTACATTGGGAGAATACGGTGGAGGTGAATCTCACCAAGATTTTGAAGACCACATTTTATTGGGTTCTTTATTATCAGAAGTCGGCAAGTACGGCGTTGCAGCATCAGTATTCGGCGACGATAGGTTTGAGTTACAATTTCAAGAACAAGTAGAGGTGGTTTGGCGGCTGATTTGTGATGCCGTAGAGTAGAGTTAGAGAATAAAAGAGTTAATGGGGATGAAAGATAAGAGATTGGCGGTATTGGCACCCGTAGTGGTGGTTGTTGCTGTTATAATAGGCATATTTATGGGAATGACGGCAGCCCGCAGCGGTGCCGCAAAACAACAGGCGCGTACGGATATAAACAAGATGATAAGCCTGTTGGGGAATGATAAGGTGTCGCAAACGATGGCCATGATTTCCAATATGTATGTCGATCCGGTGAGTTACGATACGTTGGTGGAGGCCCTGATGCCCGAACTGATGGCGCAACTTGACCCTCATTCGGTCTATATTCCCCCGCAGGACATGGATGATTTGAACGAGACGTTGGACGGAGAGTTTGACGGAATCGGAGTGGTATTCAATATGGCTACCGATACGGTGGTGGTGTTGAGTGTGGTGAGCAACGGTCCGAGTTATAAGGCCGGATTGATGGCGGGCGACCGCATTGTTGTAGTGGAGAACGATACGATAGCGGGGCGTAATGTTGCGCAGGACGACGTGATGAAGATGTTGCGTGGCCGACGTGGTTCGAAGGTCAATGTGAAAGTGTTGCGTAACGGTGTGGACGAGTTGATACCGTTTGAGATTGTGCGCGACAAGGTGCCCATTTACAGTATAGACGCTGCATTTATGCTCACTCCGGAGGTGGGATTCATCAAGCTGACATCGTTCTCGCGTTACTCTCATGCCGAGTTGGTTGAGGCCATTGGCAAGTTGAAGAAGCAGGGTATGAAGCGCCTGATATTCGATTTGAGGGAGAATTCGGGAGGATTCCTGGACCAGGCTATTCTGATTGCCAACGAGTTCTTGCCGCAGGGAGATATGATTGTCTATACGGAGGACCGATATGGTAATCGTGACGAGCAGTTCAGTGACGGTAAGGGCGGAAACAGCGACCTGCCGTTGGTGGTGCTGATAGATGAGTATAGTGCATCGTCGAGTGAGATTCTGGCGGGTGCAATTCAGGATAACGACAGGGCTATGATCGTGGGACGTCGTTCGTTTGGTAAGGGACTGGTGCAGAGTCAGATTCCGTTTGCCGACGGTTCGGCCATCAGATTGACGGTGGCGCGCTATTACACTCCGGCCGGCCGTTCCATCCAGAAACCTTATGAATTGGGTGACGAACACTATGAGGAGGACATCTATAATCGCTATGTAAATAACGAGTTTTTCTCGGCGGACAGCATCCATTTCGACGATTCGTTGAAATTCTCCACCAAGAGTGGCCGTACGGTATATGGCGGCGGAGGTATAATGCCCGATGTTTTCGTGCCGATGGATACAACCCGTGTTACGGACTATTATATGGACGTGGTAGGCCCGAGCATTCTGTACCGCTATACGCTTGAATATAACGACCGCCACCGCAAGGAGGTGAACGAAATAGAGAGTGTGGAGGAGTTGGAGGCATTCCTGGCGAAAGATACCAGGTTGTTGGAGAACTTTGTGGCTTATGCCGAGCGCAATGGTGTCAAGGCCGATTGGAAGGAGATAAACATCTCGCGCGATTTGCTTTTGGCTCAACTGCGTGCCTACATTGGACGTAATACATCGTTGGGCGATGCGGGCTATTTTGCCAATATCTATCCGATTGACGAGATAATGTTGAAGGCGGTTGAGGTTGTGGAGTCGGATGTGGATTTGAGCAAGCCGCAGGAGTAGCGCATGGGATGATGAGGATGTGATTCTTTTTCATGCGGTTGGATATGAGGGCCCGGTTACTTTTGTGTTTTAAGGACCGACCACAGCGTCTTAATGATATGATATAAAAAAAGAGCCGACTGATGTGTGTCGGCTCTTTTTATTTGCGTAACGGTATTGTGCCCATTGATTAGAAGGGCAGGTCATCTACCGAATCATCACCACCTACGGGCTCGAATGCTGCCTCGCTGGCCGACGGCATGGGTGCTGCGAAGTCGGCAGGTGCTGCTGCGGGGGCGGGAGCCGCTGCGGGCTGGGGACGTGTGATGCGCCAGGCGCGAGCCTCGGTGAACCAACGGCCGTTATACTCTCTCGATTCGAGATTGATTGATACGGTCACGTTCTCGCCCGGGGTGAGTCCTGCTGCCTCTTGTGCCTTGTCCCCCCAGAACGAAACGCACAATTTGCGACTGAATTCGCCTGGCAGTTCAAATACCACCTCCTGCTTTGTCCATTCGCCTCTTGCGCTTGTCCCTTTTACGGGTTCCAATACTCTATATACAATTCCTTCAAAATCCATTCTGTTTGCGTTTTTTTCTTGTTTTACACTTGTTTCCTCGGCTGAGTCAATGCGACCTGTGCCGTTGTACAAATGTAGTGAATTTTGCGCTATTTTACCATCTGTTTCGTGCCCAATAAATAAAAAAACACCCGAACCTTGTGGGCTCGGGTGTTCTTTATGTGTCGGTTCTTCGTTGTTTCCGATTATTAGAAATTGAAAGACAAACCAAGACCTACAAGGAAACTGCTTCTCTCATAAGTATCAATAGAGTTGAGAGTGGTTCCCATTGCCTGACCCAACTGCGCGTCGAGTGCGTCGTAGTTATTGGTGTCGGTGTAGGGGTTTTTGTAATCGGCAGTGTAAACACCGAGGTCGAACTTGATGTTCTCGGTGAACGAATAACGGAAACCGATAGCGTAGGTTTCGCTGTCGAGAACCTGCTCCATGTCGGTCCAGAACTTCTCGTCAATACCGTAGCGAGAGATTGCCATACCGCAGCTTACCAACCATTTGGGAGAGATGGTGTACTCCAAGCCCCACATAAACTCGTTGGTGTCGCCGTTGAGCAAATCCTCTTTGCCGCCCCAATCAGCATTCTGATCGAAGTGGTGCCACCAAGCAGCCGAGAGTTTCAAGTTCTCCAACAAATCGTAAGAAGCACCTACTGTCAACAAAGCGGGGATGTCCTTGTTGGTTTTCACGCCGTCTTCGAATGCGCCCAGCTGAGCCGAGGCATCCTTACCTGCCATGTTGGCGATGAGTTTCTCGGTGTCGTTCTCCATCTCTACACCTACATTGAACTCATATTTAACACCGATGTTGAAACGATCGTGGTTGTAGTTCAAACCGAGTACGGGAGCAATGCCGATGCCGCCCTGTTTGGTGTCGAGCTGCATATCAACAGCCTGCGGCATAAGGAGCATACCGCCAACCTGTACGTTGGTAGCTGACAAGAAACCGTTGTATTTGTTTGAGTGCATAACGGCTCTTACACCTGCATAAGCAGAGAAGTTGTCGTTGAATTTGTAAGAAGCACCAAGCTGAGCCGAGAAAGACATCAAGGTACCCTCGAAGGCCGAAGCATAGTCATATGTGACTCCTGCGGGGAGTGCTGATGCCAAACCTGCTCTTACGAGTGACTCGAACGAAGGAAGACCGTTCTCATACTCTGCGGTACCGCCACCGCCCATAGCCATGAAATAACCCGAGAATGCCCATTTGTCAGTAACGTAAGAGGCGTAAACTGCGGGGATTACGAGTGAGTTGATTTTGGTGTCGTAGTTCTTCTGACCCAAGAGGGGGAAGTTTGACTCCAATTTACGCTCCTGCCAAGCCGAAGCGTTATTGATACCAATGTGCCAGCCCTCGGTGTTGAATACAGTACCTGCGGGGTTGTAGTAAACACCGTCTACCTCATAGGTTGCGCTACGTGCGGGGTTACGCATGAAAGCGGCACTCTGATTGTTGTTGTTGTAGATACCTGCCGACAAATCGATGGTTGCGATTGCGAACACAGTCAGCAAAATAATTGATTTCAGATTTTTCATTGTATTAAAAATTTGTGTTTTCAGCCGAAAGTTACTCTTTTGTGGTTTCTGGTGGTTTTATTTATTTCGATGTGCTACGATTTTGAAACGGGGTATTTCTATGTAATTTTAATGCCTAATATGCTGACAGATAATGATATGATGTATTGAAGCAGATGTGTCGTTTATACTATGCCCAACCTCTGTAAGTTTAACGTTCCGAACGTTTGGCTTTTTTTATTTGTGTGATGTGTTTTAAAAACAAAAACTGGCGACAGGATGTGTCGCCAGTTTTGTTTTGTGTGACAGAAGTTTACTCCTCGGGATTCACTTTCACCAACTCAACCTCGAAAATCAGCGGCTGGTAGGGGCCTATGCTGCCGTCGGGAGTACCGCTTGCGCCGTAACCCATCTCGGCGGGAATCCACAATTTGATGGTACCGCCCTCGCCGATGTACTGCAAGCCTTCGGTCCAACCCTGAATAACACCATTAAGCGGGAAAGAGATAGTTTCGCCTGACTCTTTGTTTGAATCGAAAACGGTGCCGTCTTTCAGAGTACCGGTGTAGAATACCTCTACGGTGTCCTCTTCGGTAGGTTTAACGCCTGTTCCCTCTTTAACGATCTCGTACATCAGACCCGACTCGGTTTTAACGATGTTTTTGTTCTTCTCCTGAACCTCTGCGAGGAAAGCTGCTTCCTGCTCTTTGAATTTCTGGGGCAGAACCACCGAGAAGTAGTTGCTCAACTGATTGTAAGCCTCTTCGGGTGTCATGGCTGCTTTGTCGGCGAGAACGTCTTTGATTGCCTGAGCTGCCTGATCCACATTGATGTCTTCACCAATCTGACCCTGAATAGCTTTCAGATAGTTACCATAATCGATTCCCAATGCGTAAGAGAGAGAGTCGATTTGAGTTTTGGGTGCCGGAGCCGAACCAGTCGAACATGACGTGATTGCAAATGCGGCGATGACAACACCAAGAATAATCTTTTTCATGTTTTGTTGTTTTTTTACGTGTTTATGAATTAAAAGCTTGTTCTGTTTCCGTTACGGAGTGCAAATGTATGAAATCTATTTTGAATTCTTCTGGTTGCAGCTCTGTTTTTTATTTGTTTATTGTACGTCAAGCAGTTCGATTTCCATGTATACGGCCTCATTTTCGAAAATGCCGAGTTCCTCATTGCCGTTTGCGCCGAATGCCAGCTGTGGCGGAATCCACAACTGAATCTTACCGCCTTTACCGATATATTGCAGACCTTCATTGACTCCGGCAACATGTCTGTCCAGGAGTACGGTTTCGGGTTCTGTTATTTCCAGGAACGTTTCGCCGCTTCTCTTTTTGCAAATGTAGGTGGTGGTTACTGCATTTGTATTGTTGGGTTTGTTGTTGTCGCCTTCTTTGATGATTTTGTATACCAGTCCCGACTCTGTTTTTACGGCACCTTTCTGTTTGGCTGCGTTGTCCACAAATTGTTTGGCTGTATGTACCATGTATGCGGGATAGGTAATACTCAGGAATTCGTCGACGGTTGCCTGTGCATCAATAGGATCCATTTTAAGGTTGCCCGAAAGAGCGTCCTTGATCGCTTCGGCAACAGCGTCGGCATCTATCTCAAAATCTCCCATGCTCTGCATGTATGCCAAGTGCTCGCCAAATGATACGGCTGCTGCGTAAGAGAATGTTTTTGTGTCAAGTTTCTGTGTTTTTGATGAGCAGGCAAGCATCGAGATGCTTATGGCCAGAAGTGATGTAATTTTGATAAATCTCTTCATTTTTACGTTTTTTTAATAGTTGTTTTTTATTGTCTTATCTTTTATTTTTGATTTCGAGCACAATAAAACTGAACCTAATATGGCGGCAGACAACGACGCCAGGAAGATGGCGATCTTTCCGTCGTCTATCAATAATGAGTTGCCTGCGAATGCCAGGGTGTCAATAAAAATTGACATGGTGAAACCTATACCGCCCAGACAGGCCACTCCGAAGAATGTGCGCCAGTTGGTGCCTTCGGGTTTGCTCGCAAGACCTATCTTCACAAACAGCCAACTCAGCAGTGTGATTCCTATTGGTTTGCCCAGCACCAGCCCCAAATAAATGCCGAGGCCTTGTGTGGTGGCAAAAATGTTCAGTTGGTTCAACTGTTCTATGACCACTCCCGAATTTGCGAGTGCGAAGACGGGCATGATGAAAAAGGTCACAAACGGATTGAGCAGATGTTCCATTCTTTGAGCCAGACTTGCCGTACCCAATGTCAGCGAACTGATGTTGTTCAGCACCTGGAATTGCTGAGGGTTACCCAGTACCTCTGTATTTTCTTTGTCTTGAAGTTTAAAATCTTCGACGAAATATTTCAGTTTGTACGTGAAGTACTGTTTGTCGTATTTGGGGCGCGAGGGGATGGTCATTGCCATCAGAACGCCTGCTATGGTTGCATGTACACCCGAATAGTAGAACAAGAACCACAATATGATACTCAATATTATGTAGGGCAGATATGAATATACTTTCATCTTGTTGAGTATCACCGCAATCAGCAATACCCCGAATCCTGCCAGAAGACAACCGAAGTTGAGTTGACTTCCGTAGAACAGTGCGATTACTATGATTGCCCCCAGATCGTCAACGATTGCCAATGCGGTGAGGAACACCTTCAATGATACGGGGACTCTGTCGCCCACCAGCGAAAGGATTCCTATTGCGAAAGCGATGTCCGTTGCCATCGGGATACCCCAACCAGCCTGGAATTCGGTACCCGAGTTGAGTGCCGAGTAGATTAAGGCGGGAACCACCATACCTCCCACGGCACCGGCTATGGGTAGAATGGCCTTTTTGAATGAGGATAAGTGCCCGGCTTTGATTTCTCGTTTGATTTCCAGACCCACCGTAAAGAAGAAGATCATCATCAGGCCGTCGCAGATGAATTTCTCTACGTCGAATTCGAAATCGAACGGACCGACGGTGATGCCCAGATTGGATGTAAGGAAATGGTGATAGGCCTCTCTTGTGGCATCCATGTTGGCCAACAACATGGCCACCACCACACAGAGTACCAATATCACTCCTCCCGCCCATTGGGCAGCAAAGAAACTGCGCCCTTTGTGTTGCAGCATGTAGGCGCTTTGTTTGATTCTGTTCTCAAATTTATTCATTGTTCTTATCTTGTTTTTGCCATCGGAACACATCTCTGCATCCCGTCTCCATTATGGCTTTTTTATTTCATTAGCACATTCTTTGCCATTGACAAAACCCGCTGTCGGGGTATGTTGCTTTTTGCTGGTCTGTCGCCCGTCACAAAACTCCATTTTTCGTGTGGGGCAGGCTCTCGCTTATTTTTCCTCGTCGGGATTTGACCTGAGTATTTGTCCGCAAAGTTTGTACAACACTCTCGCGCCCACATTGGCATCCCATTGTGTCTTTCTGTGGGGGACCACTTCACACATGTCGAAACCGACTATTCTTCGGCCGCTGTCAACCACATGCTTCATCAGGTATACGGCTTCGTTGAACGACAATCCGCCCGGAACGGGTGTGCCTGTCGACGGGCAGTTTTCGGGTGAGAGTCCGTCAATATCGAAACTGATATAAACCTTCTGGGGCAGTTTTTCCACAATCATGTCGCACTGCTGTTTCCATGTCATGCCTTCAAAGCGGTTTGCGGCCAGCGTGTGATCTGCAAATATTTCCACCTTGTCGTTTGCGGCGGCGTAAGCGATTTCGTCATCACAACAATCTCTGATACCCACCTGTACGAGTTTCGCCACCTGCGGAATGCTCTCCATTACGTTGTACATGATGGACGCATGAGAATGAATGAATCCCTCGTAGGCGCAACGCAAGTCACAGTGTGCATCGAAGTGGAGCAGACCGATGTTTTGTTCGTGTTCGGCTACGGCTTTTATTGCTCCATAGGGGGTGCTGTGGTCGCCACCCACGAGTCCCACGAGTTTGCCTTGTGCGAGCAACTCTTTCACCTGATTGTAGACCTCTTCATTCAACTCTGCACTGCCTTTGTTTACTCGGTTGAGGCAGAATTGCATTATGTTGTCGTACAGTGTGTTGCCGCTTTCCAATAGCTGGATTACCTTTTTGGCATCGGCACGATATCTTGCACTTCGATCCTGAATGGAGTAGTCGATGCCTGCCGTTGCTATTCCCTTGCGCCATGCGTCGGGGGCGGCAATGTCGTAAAAGTCGAGTTGCGTAGAGGCCTCTATGATGGCGTCGGGAGCATTTGATGAACCGCTTCCGTATGAGGATGTTACGTCCCAGGGTACCGAAATCAGCACCAGTTGGGCCTCTTGTTCCGAAAAAGGCATTCCGAAATAGTTGCCGTTATCTATTCCAACTCCGTTGGGATTGAAATCTGTTGCGTTCATAATCTTTCTGAATAGAGATATAGTAAAATGCAAATTTACGATAAATTCGGGAACATTTTCGGATAAAAGGTGGTTTATATTAAGAAAACATTAAAAATTTTCCTATTAATATGGCTTACAGAGTGTTTTGGGGTAGATTGTGTGATTTTTTTCGGAAAACGGCTGTGAATCATGCAGAATATTTAAACAAATATATTATCTTTGTAATGCAATCATCAGTAAATATAGGGTTGTTTTAGTGATTCTTTCGTAATCAGTATTTTAAGTTGGATGTACAAGGTGATTACGGTTGCCTTGTACTTTTTTTTGCAAACGTTTGCATTGATTTTTTAGGAGTATTAACGTGTTTGTTTTGTCTAAAAAGAGTATTTTTGTATCTTTACAAGGATAAATTCTAACCATAGAATTCTAATACAAAAAAAGACCATGAAGAGAAGTTTAATGGTAATATTGGTTGTGTTGGCAGCATTTGCGGTGTCGTGTGCGTCGAACACTCCGGCAGTCGTATCACAGGCCGACAGAGTGGGTAAGAGTTTCATCGAGAGATTCCCCGATCCCGACACTATTCATATGGCAGGTCAGAGCAATCATTTCACCTGGCAGGCCGGTTATATGATGTATGCCATGGAGAAGATGTGGCTCATGACGGGCGACTCCACTTATTACAACTATATCAAACGCTATGTGGACCAGCAGGTGGATGCCGAGGGTAATGTACCCGATTTCAGTCCCCGAGCATTGGATAACTTCTCTCCCGGTTATGCAATTTTGTTCATGTATGAGCAGACTGGCGAGGAACGTTACCGCAAGGCTGCCGAGACTATCCGCAGGGGCTTTGACGAGTATCCGAGAACCGATTTCGGTCTGTTTTGGCACTCTCATTCGTTCCGCAGTCAGGCATGGGTCGATGGCGTTTATATGGGACAGATTTTCCTGGCACGCTACGGAAAGACGATAGGCGACAGCGAGTATGCATTTGGCGAGGCCGTAAAGCAGATCACCCTCATTGCGCAGAAGTGTCAGAAGGAGAACGGACTGTTGCTGCACGCATGGGACGAGTCGAAGAAGGCTCGCTGGGCCGATCCCGAAACCGGACTTGCACCTGAGGTGTGGAGTGAAGGAATGGGTTGGTATTCTATACTGATGGCCGACATATTTGACTATCTACCTGCCGATACGGAGGGCTTGGACTATCTGATGGAGTCTACCATTAAGATGTGTGAAGGTTTGAAGGCGACGCAGGATCCCGAGACGGGTATGTGGTGTCAGGTGGTTGACAAGTGCGACGAGCCGGGCAACTGGAACGAGACCTCCGGAACGGGTATGTTTATGTATCTTTTGCAGCGCGCCATAGATAAGGGCTATATCTCGAAAGAGGAGTATCAGCCTGTTGTGGATAAGGCATATGAGGGTATTCAGACCAAACTTGTCACCAACGAGGCGGGCTTTATTGATATTATAGATTGCAGCAGTATAGGTGTTAAAACCTCGTATGAGGACTATATTTCGCAGCCGAAGGATGTGAGCCAGTTTACGGTGTTCTCATCGTTCATGTTGGGTGCGGGAGTTGTCGAGTACGGAACGGAGAACCTTTAATATCTGCCTGATGAAGAGGATTATATTGTAAAAAAAACCAATAATTATCTTAAAATTAGAGAACAAATGAAAAGAATCATGATTGTTTTGACCAAGGGTGTCGTAGCGGCATTGTTGGCAGTTTCAATTCTTTCGGTTGCTTCTTGCTGTTCAACCGAGAGCACTGAGGTTCCCGCAAACAAGAAGGAGCTTATGGATGCATTTGTGGCAGGAACTTTGGACGAGTCTTATGTTCCGGGTGCATTTTTCGTACATTTCGATGCTAACTCAAAGGTTGGTGACGGTGCTGTAAGAAGCCACATCAACTATCTGTTGCAAACCAATGCCGATGTATTGAAAGTTCAGTTTGAGCAGCGTCCCGACGTGATTCCTAATCTCGATTTGCAGGAGACTTGGGATAATATCGGTCCGGTACCCGAGGATTTCTATCGTCCCACTTTCGAGGTTATCAAAGAGTTGCACAGATTGGTTGGTAACGATATTTATATTTTGCCCACTATCTACTCTCCTTATCAGGTGGCTCGTCAGTCGTTGGGTGATGATAATATTGCAAAGGCAGCTCAGGAGCGTCCCGATGATCTGAAACGCGTATTCGGATACTATGCAACTGCTTTGGAGTGGTTGGTAAATTCTTGTAAGGAGATCGGTATCGAAGGTTTCTATATGACTACCCAGGGTGGTGAGATGAAATATTACTACATCCCCGGTTTCTTTGAGGAGTTGATCAAACCGTTCGATTTGCAGATTATGAACCTCTGCGCAGAGGGTGCAAAGATGAGCATTCTTCACATTTGCGATTGGGAAGGAACTTATGATGATTTGACCAGATATTTGGATTATCCCGGCCATATTGTAAACACTCCGCTTGTATTGAATGGAACTCCGTTCACTTTGAACGACGGTTACGAGCTCTTCAAACGCCCCGTATTGGGAGGTTTGGATCGCCACAAAGAGATTATCTCTGAGAGTCCCGAGGTTGTAAAAGCTGTTGTTAAGAAGGCATTGGCTGATGGTCCTAAGGGTAAGATGATGATAGGTGCTGAGTGTACAGTATCAGAGGCTCCGATTGAGAACATCTGGACTGCTATCAATACCGGTCATAACGCTACCGCCGAATAAATTCTTCTTCCCCAAATTTTTTT
>JAGBHS010000034.1 GCA_017935385.1 Tidjanibacter sp. | reverse complement strand
CACGGGGTCAGGGGTTCGAGTCCCCTACGCACCGCCAGCAAAAACGACTTACAGAAATGTAAGTCGTTTTTTTGTGTCTAAATACTTCCCTTTCTCTTTTCGGCTGATTCAGTTGTATGTTGAAGCTACTCTCTCTGCCAAGGTTTAGCGGCCCTGTTGGAGCATATCGGAACCTATCTCTTTTGAGAAAAAGAAATGCCCTCGAACATATATATTTTGACATCTCGGAAAACAAGTGCCGTAAAGTGGCATGAGGTGTTTCTATTTTTGTGGCGAAGAACAAAAATAGAGAGAGTCATGAGAAATAAAAAAAACGCCGAAATGAAAAAAGAACATCCCGAAAATGCTTGCATGTCAGAAGAGAAACAGAGTGTAAAGCAACAGTTAACCATGTTGGTTGCCATTGAGAAGATTATAGAGTTGGCTGTCGATTCGCAACTTTCCAACCAGTTCTATGTCGCTGCCGAGGAGTATCTTGAATATCTGGCCGATCGCATGGAGATAACCCCCGAGCAGGCTTTGGTTTTTGCGCTTGCAATGGAACGAAGTTCCGACCGCTGTATCAGAATAAGTTCTTTTTCAGATATGCTTTCCTGTCGCAATATTCGCATGGTGGCATTTTGTCGTGCCGAGTTGCTCATGAACAAACCGCCCGAACGACGTCGCATCGGTTTTTAACCATTGTTGCTTCTTGTCGCATTGCGGCTTTGGTCATGCGGCCTTCTCCTTGTGACTATCTCTCTTGTAACTGACTGTAACGGTTTGTGTTATGAGAAAAAACTATTCTCCGCTGGATAGCCATTGTTTGAACTCGGGTACGCGTGCCTTGCTGATGACGATTCTCTCGGGGGTCTCCATGATGAGATTCACCGCCAGGCGGCTGCCGAACCACACCGAAATATCTTTTATCGCTTTTCGCGAGATGATAAATTGACGGTTGGCGCGGAAAAAACTGTTCTTGGGCAACAACGATACGATGGCTTCCAGGGTTTTGTCCATGGGCATCGTGGTGTTGTCAAAGGTGTAGGCGGAGACGTGTTCGTTGAGGGTGTGACAGTAGGCAATCTCTTCCGAACGTAACGGCACTATTTTGTCGCGCACGTTGACCAGAAAGGTGTGGCTTTCGTTCTGCGTACGAGCCATTTGTGCTATGTTGTCCGAATAGTCGCTTAGTTCCTGTTTGCCAAGCAGTTTTAGTTTGTTTATGGCTCTGTTCAGGTCGTCTGCCGCTATGGGTTTGAGCAGATAGTCCACGCTGTTGACCTTGAAGGCTTCGAGGGCGTACTGGTCGTAGGCGGTGGTGAAGATTATGGGGCTTTGTATGGTGATGCGGTTGAAAATCTTGAAGGCGTTACCGTCGGCCAGATGAATGTCCATGAAGACGAGTTCGGGTGCGGGATTGGCGTTGAACCACTCCACCGCATCGGTCACACTCTCCAACAGAGCCACCACCTCCATCTCGGGATATGATGCTTTCAGCAATGCTTTCAGATTTACCGCAGCAGCCGTTTCGTCTTCTATGATTACCGTTCTCATGCTTTGTCCTCCTCACTGAGTGGCAGTTTGACTATGAATGTAACCCCGTCGTTTTCAATCACTACGGGCTTGTTGACCAATAACTGATAGCGGCTCGACAGATTTTTCAGACCTATTCCTGTGCCTATCTCCGAGTCGTCTATTTTGGGTACGATGTGATTCGAGACGATCACATGTTCGTTCTCGGTTTTTATGTTGATGGTCAGCGGTCTTATTTTGGTAATGGTGTTGTGTTTCACTGCATTTTCGATGAGTGGTTGTAGTGAGAGTGACGGCATGACCATTCCGAGTTTCTCTTTGTCCACATCTATGTTGACGAAGAATTTGCCGGCATAGCGCACTTCGAAAAGGTACTTGTAAGACTCCACGAATTTCAGCTCGTTTTCCAGTGTGGTGAGATTGTTTTTGCTCTCTTGAATGATGTATCTGAACGTGTTGGACAGCTCGTTTATGTAGGTTTGTGCGGCATCGTTCTGATTTTCGCGAACCAACATGGAGAGGGAGTTCAGCGAGTTGAAGAAGAAGTGTGGATTGATCTGATTCACCAGACCGGTGTATTGCGACACGAGTACCTCGTTTTTGAGTTGTTCGTTCTCGATGACCATGTTCTGACGCTGGAAAATCAGCTCATATATCTTGCTGTACATGATGGCCACTATGGCGACAATGCTGATTTTGAGCATCAACATGGGGTTGTACAGATTGTGGGCCTGCATGGTGAGGATTATTCTTCCGCGCCATGTCATTTGCGGTGCCACGTAGTAGAGCAACAGTGCCACTGCCAGACACAGTGCAATACGAATCAGGAAGTGGTACGAACGCTTGTTCTTGCCCATGCGTGCGGTGGCTATGGTGAGCATGATGAATGCCAGAACCATATAGTATGCAAACTCATACGACATCAGCATTTTATACTGTTTCTGGTAATGGCGCATCGGGTCGAATCTGTCATAGCGCGCTCTGATGTTCTGCTCTCTGATGTAGACGTTGCTGTCTATTGAGTCGGGGACATTGGGTTGCGCCGTCGAAATGGTATCATGCTGAGTGGCAATTTGTTCTTTCGGCGGTTCGTTGTGTGGATTGCGGGCATGATGGTCATTGCGGTGCAGCGAGTCGGCTCTGTGTTCCATGGGCGGACGACGGCCTCCGAAACGGGGTTCGCTGACGGGGTATACATTCAGGTTGAGGGCTACCAGATAAGAGAAATTGACAACCAGACTCAATACCACCGATATCATCAGATTGATGATGTGGGGGGATTTGTTGTTTTTTATTTTTTTCGCCATGTTGTATTGTTTGTTGTGTTTGTGTTTTATGATAATCTTTTTATGGCGTATGGCTTAACGCACAACAAAATATATGCTTTGTTGCGTGTTTCCAATTTATTCTTCGTGTTGTCTCCCTTTGTGTGTGGGCGGGGAACTATTTGTTCTCCTCCTCCGAGTACCACGATGCGTAGAGCATGTAGTCTTTTGCGGTGCGTTCCACTATGTCGCGACTCTGTTCGGGTGCGATGTCTTTCACTCTCTTTGCGGGCACACCTGCGTATATTCCGTTGGGTTCCAGCACGCTGTTCGACAAAATTAATGCATTTGCAGCAATAATGCAACCCCTTCCCACATGGGCATTATCCAATACGGTGGCGCCCATGCCTATCAGACAACTGTCTTCGATGACGGCGCCGTGAATGATGGCGTTGTGACCTACCGACACGTCGTTACCGATGTGGGTCTGAGAGGGTTTCGGCGATTTGTCGTAGAGGGTGTGGATTACGGCTCCATCCTGAATGTTTACTCTGTCGCCAATGGTGATGGTGTTAACGTCGCCTCTGAGAACGGCATTGAACCATATGCCGCAGTCTTTACCTATTTTTACGTCGCCTATGATGGTGGCATTTTCTGCCAGAAAGGTGTTTTCGCCTATTTCGGGGGTTTTACCTCTTACGCTTTTTATGAGTGCCATGTTATTCTTTGTTTTTGATTAATTGTTCTCTTTCTCTTTTTTTGCTTCCTGCCAATACTCCTCCATCTGGTCGAGTGAGAGTTCTCCGATAGACTTTTCGTCACGACGGGCACAACTCTCTATGTGGCCGAAACGAGCCATGAATTTTTTGTTCGTGCGTTCCAGAGCATTTTCGGGGTCTATGCCGTAAAGACGTGACATGTTTATCAATGCAAAGAACAGATCGCCTATCTCACTCTCTATGCGGTCTTTGTCGCTTGCGGCTATCTCCGCCTCTATCTCTTGCACCTCCTCTTTCACTTTGTCCCACACGTCCTCTTTCTTCTCCCAGTCGAAACCTGCCGAAGAGGCTTTTTCGCCTATGCGGAATGCCTTCACCATGGCGGGCAGACTGCGCGGAACACCCGACAGAACGCCCTGTTGTGCTTTGCGTTCCTTTTTGGCTTTCTCTTTGAGTTTCAGCAGTTCCCAATTGTGAATCACCTCGTCGGGGTTGTCGGCATGAATATCTCCGTAGACGTGCGGATGACGATAGATTAGCTTGTCGCACAGATAATTGCATACGTCGCCCACGTCAAAACGTTCGGCTTCCGAGCCGAGTTTTGAGTAGAAGACTATGTGTAACAACAGGTCGCCCAACTCCTCTTTTATGCCGTCCATGTCGCCGTCGGTGATGGCTTGTGTGAGTTCAAACGTTTCCTCTATCGTATTATTGCGCAACGATTCAAATGTCTGCTCTCTGTCCCATGGACATTTTTCGCGCAACGTGTCCATTATTTCAAGCAGTTTTCTAAATCCTTCAAGTTGTTTTTCGTACATCTTTTTTTTCTTTTTTGGGGTTCCGGATAGTTTTGTGGAGAGGTGTTAGAACATGTTTTCCAATCTTGCCGTGGGGGTTACCGACAGGTCGGCCATTTCGCCCTTCATGTAGTGATAGTAACCTGCCATGGCCACCATTGCTGCATTGTCGGTGGTGAATTTCAATGGCGGCAGATAGGTGTTCCAACGTCTGCGACGCCCCTCCTCCTCAATGGCATTTCTCAGACCGGAGTTGGCCGATACGCCTCCCGCTATGGCAATCTCTTTGATGCCCGTCTTTTTTGATGCCTTGACGAGTTTGTTTAGCAGTATGTCGATGATGGTTTTCTGCAACGATGCGCACAAATCGGCCGTATTCTCACCTATAAACTCGGGATTCTCCTGCACACGATCGCGCAAGAAGTAGAGGAACGATGTTTTCAGACCGCTGAAGCTGTAATCAAAATCGGCAACCGAAGGCTTTGCAAACTCAAAACGTTTCGGGTCGCCCTCTTTGGCGTAGCGGTCGATGATGGGGCCGCCGGGGTAGTCCAAGCCCATCACTTTGGCGCATTTGTCAAATGCCTCGCCTGCTGCATCGTCTATGGTCGTGCCGATTATCTCCATTTCGGTCGGGGAGTCCACTCTGACAATCTGGGTGTGACCACCCGAAACGAGCAGACAGAGGAACGGGAATTTAGGATGACGCATCTCGGTGTCGGGCAGGTCGATGAAGTGTGACAGGATGTGTCCTTGCAGATGATTAACCTCCACCATTGGAATGTCTTTTGCTATTGAGAGTCCTTTGGTGAACGACACTCCCACGAGCAGTGAACCCAACAGGCCGGGACCGCGTGTGAGAGCAATGGCGTCCACGTCGTCGATGGTTACTCCTGCCTCTTTCAAGGCGGTGTCCACCACGGGAATAATGTTCTGCTGATGGGCTCTGGAAGCCAATTCGGGGATTACTCCGCCATACTTGATGTGTACACTCTGGCTTGCGATCACGTTTGAAAGCAGCAGATTGCCGCGCAATACGGCGGCCGATGTGTCGTCGCACGAAGATTCTATGCCTAAAACCGTTATTTCTATCATGTTTTTTATTTCGTGTTTTGCGAAATTTTCGTAAATTTGTAAATTGTATCGAACAAATATGGGCAAAGTTATAAAAATATTGTTTTCGGTAATATCGACTTTGATATTATGCATGATAATTTTACCGCTGCTGATGGCTTTGCTGTTGGCGGTGCCCACGATACAAAACTTTGCTGTACAGCGTCTTACCGATGTAGCCAATCGTAAATTAGGCATCGAAGTGTCTTTGGATAAAATCTCTGTGAAGGGGTATAATATGCTCACCATTGATGATTTGTATCTGGAAGATATGAAGGGCGATACGATGCTGTATGTGCCCAAGTTGAAGGCTAATCTCAATAAAGCGGGAATTTTTAAGGGCGATTTGATGTTCGGTGGGGTGAAACTGGACTCGGCAAAGATATACCTGAACCGTCCTCTCGGAGAACGTCCCAATGTGTCGCAATTCATCAAACACCTGAAAGAATCTCTGGGTGAAAAAGAGAAAAAGGATAAAAAGGGCGGCGTGTTGCTGACCGATTTGGAACTGAATAACTCGCATTTCAAATACTTTGACGAACGCTTTGAGAAGGTGCATGACGGAATCAATTTCCGCAACATGGATTTCTCGGATGTAGCCATTACCATTCATCAGTTGGCCATTGCGGGAGATAGCGTGGCTATGGATTTGCGAGAATTGTCGTTTATTGATGCTACGGGGTATGGTATAGACGAACTGTCGTCGGATCTGTTCTCGTTCAGAAAGGGTTCGATGTATTTCCGCAATCTGCATGTGGCCTCTACGGGTAGCGATCTCAATCTTCCGCAACTTGATTTGCTTTGCAATACATGGAAATCATATCGAAGTTTTGCGGACTCGGTAAGGATTGAGGCTCGTGTCACGAATAGTCATTTGGAGGCGCAGACGCTTAATTGTTTTGTGAAGAGCATGAAGCCTGGTTTGGATTTCGTTGTAGATGACTTGTCAATGGATGTTACGGGCGGAGTGCGTGATTTTACGGGAAATATTTATGATGCCACCATCAATGAGGATATTCTTGTTTCGGTTGATGTGGCGGCGCGGAACATGACAGATAAAAGCCGTCGCAGACTGGATGTGACGAATCTCGATTTGCGTACCGGTCTGTTGAGTGCCGAGGAGTTGTATGCAAATCTCAGTGATAAAGGCATCAAAATGAGCAGTAAAATGCGTCGTCGCTTTGTGGAGATGGGGCGTTTGCATGTGACCGGTCAGGGACGAATGAGAGGCGAGAGCATATCGGTCAATGCCCATATGGCGGGAAATATTGGTCAGATGGAGTTGATGGGTTCATTGGTGGATAAGGGTCAAAATTCGCCCGACAGTCTTGGCGCGAAGTTGGTTGTCAGGGAGTTGCAGGCAGGTAAGATTACGGGTGCGGGAGTGCTTGGAGCATTGACCATGAATGCCAATGTGACGGGAGGTGTTAAAGACGGACGTCTGTTTGCATATGTCAATTCGGATATCGACTCGTTTGGTTTCGATTCGCGCACCTATTCGGATATATCGTTGAACGGTCGCTATGAAGATAAAAACGTTTCGTTTGATCTGGTTTCGTTTGACCCGAAGGCGCGTATGGCCATGTCGGGCGGGGTGGATTTTTCGGAGAAGGGTACACCGCGATATGATTTTGATATGAATGCCCAGCGCATGAAGCTGCACAGACTGAACGTGCAACCCGATAGTACGGCTTGGTTGTCGCTGGCGGCTCATGGCTCGGGTATCGGAAAGGATCTGGACGGGCTGAATGGTCGAGTGAATATCGAGGATGTGGAGTATGTGTTGGAATCGGATACTGTCCGCATTGGCGATATAAACATTTCGGCTTTGAACGGAGTGGAACAGAAGTCGCTGACGTTGGATTCACGATTGTTTTCGTTTGATTACAGAGGCGGATTGAATTACAAGCAGGCGGTGCAGGGTGTGAAGGAACGTGCGTATGAATTCTTCCCTACGCTGGCACCGGAAAGTTACGTGATGACGGGAGTGGGTAATGACGTTCCCGTGACGGCTACGTTGCGATTTAGAGATGTTAACGAGTTCCTGGCCATGGCATTTGATAATGTGAATGTTAGTGATGGAACCACGTTGCGGGTTGATCTGGATAACGAGAAAGGCGAATTGTTGTCGTTGTCGGCTCCGTATGCCGATTATAAGAATATTTTTGTGGATGATTTGCGTCTGAAACTCACTCAGGACAACGATTCGTTGAATGTGGCCTTGCAGACCCGAGATTTCCTGCTGTCGAATTTCCACATGCCTTCGTTGACGGTGAACGGTGGTGCCGATGAAGACAGGTTTGAGCTGACGGCCAGGTTTGATGATAAGGAGAACGGCACGCGAGCAAATGTGGAGGTGAATGGCAGTCTGATGCGTGATGCTGAGGGCTTGTATCTCGATTTGGGAGTGTCACCGTCGTATATCGACTATGATGACCGCAGATGGGATTTGTTGGCGCAACAGCTGGTCTATCGCCAATCGAGTATTTTGGTGGATGAGATGTTGTTGAGGAACGGTTCGCACTATATATCGGCCGACGGATTGTTGACCGCTAGCGAAACGGATACGATGTCGGTGCGTTTGCACGACATTCAGTTGGGTGTGTTGCAGCCGCTCGTGGATAAGTTGGGCTATTCGGTGGCGGGTAACATAAACGGTTATGCCAATCTGATGGCGCTGAATAACGGTATCAGGCTCAATGCGGAGGCCTGGATTGACAGCGTGAAGGTGAACGAGTATGAGGTGGCGCCGTTGAAGTTCGAGAGTCAGTGGAATACGCGCCAACAGAGGGTGGTGTTCACGTTGAAGAACGAGCAGAATAAAAAGAATCTAGTCCGTAGCTTCCATCGATTTGACGATAAGGCATTTTTGACGGATGTTACGCTGGATAATTTGCCTGTGAATATATTGGCACCTATTTTCAAGGGCGAGTTGCAGGATATAGATGGCAGTGCAAATGTCAATTTGGAGTTGAGGAAGAATGGTCCCCAGAGTCGTTTGCGCATCAATGGAGATGTGTCGGTGGACAGTTTGCAGACCCGTTTGGCTTATACGGGAGTGGAGTATAAGGCCGATAGGATAGATATAGGCTTTGACCGTAGTGTGGCGACGATGGAATCGGTGTTGCTGACCGATAATGAGAATAATAATGCTCGTTTGAATGCCCATTTGGATTTGCGTGATTTCTCGGATATCAAGTACGATATGAAACTTGTTCCGGAGAACCTGACGGTGCTTAATATGGGGGCAACGGGAGAGAGAAGTTTCTATGGAAAGGTATCGGTGTCGGGTGCTGTTGATGTGAGGGGTAGCAATGCCGGCACCTCGGTGACGGGAGCAGTATCTACGGGTCCCAATTCGTTGTTGAATGTGTCTGTGGGCGGAGCACAGGATTTCTATATTGCGGATTATGTAACGTTCGAATCTCCGCAAGATACGGTGGTTGTGGATACGTTGGAGAGTGCGTTCTCGCGCCAGAGAGAGTATAAAGAGAGGGTAGAGAACGAAGGACGACGTGGCGGACTGGATGTGAATATGAACCTTACGGTCACCCCCGATCTGACGTTTAAACTGCTTATTGATCCGGAATATAATAATGTGCTGACCGCAAACGGAAACGCAACACTGGATGTGAATGTAAGACCAAGGGATGATTTGTTCTCGATATACGGTTTGTATGAGATTTCGTCGGGAAACTATAACTTCAATATCCAGAATCTGATAGAGAAGAATTTCACCCTGTCGTCGGGAAGTTCAATTACTTGGACGGGAGATCCGGCAGATGCGACGTTGGATATCACGGCATCGTACAGGTTGAGAACATCCATAGCCTCGCTGGTGGGCACCATGGGGCGTGTGGGAAATACTACGGCCAATGTGGATTGTGTGGTTAATATAACGGATCGCCTGACCTCACCCCAGTTCTCGTTCGATGTGCAACTGCCCGATGCCGACTCGGAGTATCAGGCGATCATATCGAGCAGTTTCAGTACGCAGGAGATGATGGCGACCCAGTTCTTCTATCTGTTGGCATTCGGCTCGCTTTATTCGGATACGAATTATGCGGAGAATCTCAATGTGGGTGCGAGTGCGGGAACGTCGTTAGGCTTTGATTTCTTGACCTCACAGATAAGAAATATCCTTTCGGCAGACGACATGAACTTCAATTTACGTTATACTCCAAAGTCTACGGTTAATTCGGATGAGTATGGATTCTATTTCCAGAACGACCTGATAAACGACAAGTTGGTCTTGGAACTGGAAGGAAACTACGATACGGGAAACAATCCCACCTCATCAACAAACCGTGTGTCGGGTGGCGGTACGCTGACCTACTATATCGATAGCAGCGGAAACCTTGTGTTGAAAGGCTACTCGCGAACGATAGACAGATTTGATGAGAACCAGGGTTTGCAGGAGAACGGAGTGGGTATCTACTTCAAGGAAGACTTTAACAACATGAAAGACCTTGCCGATCGTTTGAAACGTCGTTTTGCGAAGAAAAACAAGAAACAAAACAAGAAGAATTAAATAAATAGAGAAACAAAAAAACAAAAGAAAAGTTATGATTACACTTTTACAGGCAGTGGATACTGCGGAGATTATTACCGAGAGTGTTGCCACACAGGCACAGACAATGAGTTTCGGAGAACTGTTCATGGCAGGAGGTTGGTTGATGTGGCCGTTGTTGGCGCTGGGCGGCGTGGCGATTTTTATTTTCGTCGAGAGATTCATGGCCATCCGCAAGGCTTCCAATATGAATATTCATTTCATGCACCGCGTGCGTGATTTCATCTATGAGGGAAAGATTAATTCGGCGGTTAATTTGTGCCGATCGACCGACTCACCCATTGCTCGCATGGTGGAGAAGGGAATTGAACGTATCGGTCGTCCCATGTCGGATGTGCAGACAGCTATTGAGAACGTGGCCAATTTGGAGGTGTCGAAGTTGGAGAACGGTCTTCCTTTCCTGGCAACCATCGCCGGAGGAGCCCCCATGTTGGGTTTCTTAGGAACGGTAATGGGTATGGTTCAGGCCTTCATGGATATGTCAATGGCGGGCGGAACGGTTGATATGGGTATGTTGGCCGGCGGTATGTACGTGGCTATGATCACCACTGTGGGAGGTCTGTTGGTAGGTATTCCGGCCTATTTCGGTTACAACTTCCTGGTGGCTCGCATCGAGAGAGTCGTTTTCCAGATGGAGGCAAACTCTATTGCGTTCATGGATATTCTTAATCAACCCGTTCAAAAACGTTAATCATTATGGCAATCAAACACGGATCTAAGGTGGATGCGGGGTTCAGCTCATCATCAATGACTGACCTTGTGTTCCTGTTGTTGATATTCATGTTGTTGGCTACCACACTCATCAATCCCAATGCCTTGAAACTGACATTGCCCCAGAGTTCCAATCAGTTGAAGGAGAAACCTTATACGACGGTGTCTATTACGGGAGCATTGCAATATTATGTAGAGACCGAGAAGGTTCAGTTCTCGCAGTTGGAGAGTGTGTTGCGTTCGAGATTGAGCGAATTGGACGAGCCGACCATTTCGTTGCATTGCGACAAGAGTGTGCCTATTGACGAGGTGGTGAAGGTGATGAATATCGCCAAGAACAATAATTACAGACTTATACTTGCCACCTCGCCGGAGTAGTTGGCGGGCAGGCGAAATGATGAGTAAGCATGCAGTATTACGATACGGAAGATAGGAGAGGACAGTATGCCGGTACGATTGCGGTGGTTTTATATGCTGCCGTGATGGTGGTGCTGTTTCTGACGGTCCATTTCACCCTTTCTGCTCCCGAACAGACGGGTAGCATATTGGTTGATTTCGGAGCCGGCGAGATGGGTGCGGGTTTCGACGATACGGAGTTGTCGGACGAGGCAGTGTTGCCCGAATCTGCTCCTGCTCCCATCACGCAGATGCTTACGCAGGACTTTGAACCGGCACCCGAGGTGTCGGAGAACTCGTTGGCGGTGTCGGATGCCCCCGAAGTGGTTGAACAGAGCCAGACGCAGACGGAGGAGAAACCCGTGGAGAGGGAGGTGAATCGCCGCGCATTGTTTCCCGGAAATACAGACCGTTCGGCCTCCACGTCACAGGGAGTGACGGAAGGGGAGGGCAATCAGGGCTCGCCTACGGGAATGCAATCGGATAACTATGCGCAGGGCGGTGACGGTAGCGGTATCTCGTTCTCGTTGGAGGGCCGCCGACCAGTGAGTGCTTTCCCGCGTCCTTCATATGATGTTGAGGAGCAGGGTAGAGTGGTTATTGAGATAGCCGTCAATTCGAAGGGCGAAGTGATCAGTGCCGAGTTCCATTCGAGAGGCTCCACTACCCAGAATGCTGCGCTTGTGGCGGCGGCTAAGAGAGCCGCTATGGGGGCACGGTTCTCGGTGAGTGAGAAGAATGAGTTGCAGGTGGGTACCATCGAATATGTTTTCAGATTGAAGTAAAAACCAGAAAAAAGATAGATAGTTATGAAAGAGGTTGTGAGAGTGATTTGCGAGAATACGAACAGTACCATTTATGTGGATTGGGGTACACGACTTATTGATATGACAAAGATGTTACCCATGTCGTCACCGTATCCGTTCTTGGCGGCCTATGTGAACAATAGTGTCAAGGAGTTGGATTATCGTATTTGTGAGCCGGTGTCGGTTCGATTTATTGATGCAACCCATTACGAGGGAATACGTGTTTATCATCGCACTCTGTTCTTGACGTTGCACAAGGCGGTTCACGATCTCTATCCTGGCTACAAGTTGAAGATAAAACACTCGGTATCAAAGGGGTTTTATGCCGAGTTGATAGGTGACGAGATTCTTACGGAGGTCACGATCGGCAATATCAAGGCGCGTATGCAGGAGTTGGTGGCCCAGAATCTACCCATCGTGCGCGAGAAGATGCTTTCGGAAGAGGCTGTGGAGTTGTATGAGAAGTTGGGTTTTGAGGATAAGATAGAGTTGCTCAAAACCCGTCCTCATCTCTATTGTACGGTATACAAATTGGTCGATATGGTGGGGTATATGTACGGCGCACTCGCACCCTCCACAGGATTCCTGACCCTGTTTGATTTAAAACCCTATTGTGACGGTATGCATATCTCTGTGCCGACACGAAAGGATCCCGATCAGTTAGCATCCATGATTGACCAGAAGAAGATGTTTGATGTTCTGGAAGAGTATAAGGCATGGGTTAAGGTGATGGGTGTTACGGATATAGGCTCGCTCAACCGTAAGATTCTGGACGGCAAGTCGGGCGAATTGATAAAGGCCTGCGAGGCATTCCATGAGAACAAACTTGCCAATATAGCGGCATCTATCAATGCGGCACGCAAAGAACGCGGAGTGAAGATGGTGCTGATTTCGGGCCCATCGTCAAGTGGAAAGACAACGTTTACGAAGCGTTTGGGCATACAGTTGATGATATTGGGTTTGAAACCGGTGATGATGTCGCTGGATGACTACTTCCTGCCGCGCGAACAAACCCCGAAGGATGAGAATGGAGAGTATAATTATGAGGCAATAGATGCGCTGGATTTGCCCAAACTCAATAGCGATCTCAATACGCTTTTTACGGGCGGCAGCATTCAGATGCCTTGCTACGATTTCATTACGGGTGGCAGTACGGAGCATGATACACCCATTGAGATAGGTGATGATGCGGTGCTGTTGGTGGAGGGTATCCATGCGTTGAATCCGCGTCTTACGGCGGGGATTGCCGAGAACTTGAAATTCAAGGTGTACATTTCGGCGCTGACATCAATATCCATGGATGACATCACTCGTATCCACACCACCGACACCCGTTTGTTGCGTCGTATGGTGCGCGACTATCGAATGAGAGGTTGCAGTCCGGCAGATACGCTGAACCGTTGGGCGAGTGTGCGCAGGGGAGAGGAGGAGAATATTTTCCCCTATCAGGAGAATGCGGATGTTATGTTCAATTCGGCACTGTTTTATGAGTTGCCGGTGTTGAAACCGTTTGCCGAAAGACTCCTGTATAGTGTCCCCGATACGGAGGAAGTTTACGGCATGGCACGTCAGCTGTTGAAATTCCTCGATAATTTCCTCGAAATCGAGCCCGACGAGATTCCTCCCACGTCTATCTTGCGAGAGTTTGTGGGTGGTAGCAGTTTCGATTATTGATTCTGCCGATAAGTGTGGCAGAACGGAGAGGGCTGACCGAAAATGAGAATAAAAAAAGAAGAACAAAATATATAAGGAATAAAAAAACTAAAAACTTTAAATAGATGGCATTGGATATTTTTGCCGACCACTGTGTCGGAACGACCAATCAGGAAGAGATGAAACAGATGCTCGACGTTGTGGGCGTCGATAGCGTAAGCAAACTCATTGAGGAGGTGATTCCCGCGTCTATCAGATTGCGCAAACCTTTGCAGTTGGCGCCTGCTATGACCGAGAACGAGTATGGAGCTCACATTCGTGCGCTGGCCGAGAAGAACAAACAATTCCGTTCGTTCATAGGTATGGGTTATTATCCCAACTCAACTCCTTCGGTGATTCTGCGTAATATTTTTGAGAATCCCTCGTGGTATACCTCTTACACTCCTTATCAGGCCGAGATTTCGCAGGGCCGTTTGGAGGCACTGTTGAACTATCAGACCATGATTATCTCGCTGACGGGAATGGAGATAGGCAACTGCTCGCTGTTGGATGAGGGTACGGCTGCTGCCGAGGCAATGCTGATGATGTTTGCATTGCGTTCGCGAGAGCAGGTTAAGAATGGCGTTAATGTGTTGTTTGTTGATGAGAATATCTTCCCGCAGACACTTGATGTGCTGATTACCCGTTCGGAGCCGTTCGGAATAGAGATAGTATGTGATGCATATAGCAACTACGAGTTCTCGGGCAGAGAGTTCGGAGTGTTGTTGCAGTATCCCGCTGCTGACGGTCAGGTAAGGGATTATGAGGCTTTTGCTGCTGCGGCACATGAGGCAGGAGCAAAGGTTACGGCGGCTTGTGATCTGATGAGTCTTGTGATGTTGAAGGCGCCGGCAGAGTGGGGCGCAGACATTGCGGTCGGTTCGTCACAGCGCTTCGGCTTGCCGATGGGTTTCGGTGGTCCGAGTGCAGGTTACATGGCCACGAAGGATGCGTATAAACGCAGTATGCCGGGTCGAATCATCGGAGTGTCGGTGGACAGACTGGGCAACAAGGCATTGAGAATGGCGTTGCAGACTCGCGAGCAGCACATCAAACGTGAGAGAGCCACTTCAAATATATGTACGGCATCGGCATTGATGGCCACCATGTCGGGAATGTATGCTGTTTATTACGGAGCAGAGGGACTGAAACGTATTGCGGGCCATATCCATTCGTGTGCCAATGCGGTGGCAGATGCGCTGAAAGCATTGGGCTATACGATTAATGACAGCTGTTTCTTTGATACTATTGAGGTGGATGCAGAGGTGGCTGTTGTGCAGAATTCGGCATTGGAACGTGGAATCAACTTCTTCTATCCGGATGAGAATACGGTGCGTTTTAGCCTTGATGAGGTGACCACGCAGGAGGATGTGGAGAATATCGTTGCCATCTTTGCGGAGGCGGCCGGCAAGAAAGCTCCCAAGAGCGTATCCATTGTGGAGAAGAACACGATTGTTGAGGCATTGCAACGCAAGAGTGAGATTCTGACCGAGCCGGTATTTAATAAATATCGTACCGAAACGGAGTTGATGAGATATATCAAACGTTTGGAACATCGCGATATTTCGTTGGCGGACAGTATGATTTCGTTGGGTTCGTGTACCATGAAACTCAACTCGGCTGCTACCATGATGCCGCTTTCGCTGGCGGGCTTTACCAATATTCACCCGTTTGCCCCCGCATCACAGACGGAGGGCTATGCCGAACTCATCGAGTCGTTGGAGAACGATCTCTCGGTGATAACCGGTTTTGCGGGCTGTACTCTGATGCCCAATTCGGGTGCGGCCGGTGAGTATACGGGCCTTATGATCATCAGAGCCTATCATCAGAGCCGAGGTCAGGGCTTCCGTAATGTGGTGCTGATTCCCGCTTCGGCACATGGAACCAATCCCGCTTCGGCTGCCATGGCAGGAATGAAGATTGTGACGGTGGCTTGTGATGAGAACGGTAATATCGATGTTGAGGATCTGCGTGCCAAAGCCGAGGAGAACAAGGACGAATTGTGCGGTGTGATGATTACCTATCCGTCTACCCATGGCGTGTTTGAGAGCCGTATCAGAGAGATGGTGGATATTATCCACGATGCGGGCGGTCAGGTATATATGGATGGAGCCAATATGAATGCACAGGTGGGTATCACCAATCCGGGATATATCGGTGCCGATGTGTGCCATTTGAATCTGCATAAGACCTTTGCCATGCCTCATGGCGGAGGTGGCCCCGGTGTCGGCCCCGTATGTGTGGCTCAGCACCTGGTTAAGTTCCTGCCTTCACATCCGATTGTTTCTACGGGAGGCGATGAGGGTATCACTTCGGTATCGTCGGCTCCGTGGGGCAGTGCGTTGTTGTTGCCCATTACGTATGGTTATATCAAGATGTTGGGTGCCGAAGGATTGCGTCGCATGACCGAGATGGCTATTCTGAATGCCAACTATATGAGCAAGGCTCTCGAAGGCGAGTATCGCACCTATTATTCGGGAGAAACAGGCCGAGTGGGTCACGAGCTGATTCTGGATCTGACAATGTTCCGCAAGGAGTATGGTGTTGAGTGTGGAGATATAGCCCGCCGTTTGATGGACTATGGTTACCATGCACCCACGCTGTCGTTCCCCGTACACGAAACGTTGATGATTGAGCCCACCGAGAGTGAGTCGAAGGCCGAGATGGACAGATTTATTGAGGCGTTGGTGAGCATCAAACGCGAGTGCGAGCAGTTTGTCGGCAAGGAGGATAACATGGTGGCCAATGCTCCTCATACTTCGGTGGAGGTGGCAGGCGAGTGGAATCACGAGTATAGCCGTGAGCAGGCAGCCTATCCGTTGGAGTGGATCAGGTGGAGCAAGTTCTTCCCTTATGTGAGCAAGATTGACAATGGCTTTGGTGACCGTAATCTGGTTGCCGCTGTAAAAGAGGAGATTAAATAATTATTTGTATAACAAACTACTGACAAAATGAAAAAATTTTTGCTTACAATTCTTTTGGCCGTAGCAGCACTCTCGGTGTCGGGTCAGGACTTTGGTCGCAGGGTGGCGCTGAATGATGATTGGCGTTTCAATCTGGGCGATTTGAAGTATGGAGGTATTGCCAATCTGCCTACCGATGGCTGGCAGGAGGTGACTGTGCCGCACGATTGGAGTGTGTTGCAGCAGGCAAGTCCGCTGTATGCAAGTTGTACGGGTTTTTTCCCGGGAGGTATCGGTTGGTATCGCCGTCAGGTGGATATTCCCGCTACGGAGCAGGGTAATAAGGTGTATGTCTATTTTGAGGGCGTGTATAACAATAGCGAGGTCTATTTCAATGGCCAACTTATCGGCAAGCGTCCTTATGGCTATGTGTCTTTCATGTACGATCTGACTCCTTATGTGAAATGGGGCGAGAGCAATAGCCTGGCCGTAAAGGTGGATCATAGCGAAGATGCTGATTCGAGATGGTATACGGGATCGGGTATCTATCGTGATGTGTGGTTGGTGTATGCCAATCCGGTGCATATCGACCTGTGGGGCGTGGCCTATTCGGCAACCGTGACGGGCGATAAGGCTGTTGTGAAGGTCAATACTGAGATAAAGAATGACTCGGCTCAGAAAGCAACCGTGAAGGTTAAGGAGGAGTTGTTGGATGCCGAGGGTAAGGTTGTTGCCACGGCTGTTCGCAATGCTTCGGTGGCGGCAGGCGAGACGGGTGTCGTTGAGTTGGCCCTGAACCTCAATTCTCCCAACCTTTGGGACTTGGAGAATCCCTATCTCTATACGTTGAATACGACCGTTATGCAGGGCTCGAAACAGATTGACGAGAGCAGCTGCAAGGTGGGTATCAGAACGTTGGATTTCGATCCGGACAAAGGCTTCTCGCTCAATGGCAAGAACATCAAGATGAAGGGAGTGTGCGTGCATCACGACTCGGGTGCGTTGGGTGCAGCGGCTTACAAATCGGTATGGCGTTACCGTTTGGAGAATTTGAAGAAACTGGGTTGCAACGCACTGCGTACGAGCCACAACCCGCAGGCGACATCGTTCTATGAGTTGTGTGACGAGATGGGTTTCCTGGTGATGGACGAGGCTTTTGACGAGTGGGAGTATCCGAAGAACAAGTGGATTGAAGGTTGGAATGTCGGAGAGCCGGGCCATCAGGGCTATGCAAAATATTTTGCGGAGTGGAATGTGCGTGATGTGCATGCGATGGTTAAGCGCGACCGTAAACACGCATCGGTTGTGATGTGGAGCATCGGTAACGAGGTGGACTATCCCAATGATCCCTATTCTCATCCCGTTCTTGACCGAGAGAGTATCGGTCAGCAGCATGTGGCCGGTTATAAACCCGAACGTCCCAATGCGAATCGTTTGGGCGCAATAGGCAAGGTGTTGGCTGCCCAGGTGCGAGATTTGGATATGAGCCGTCCCGTAACGGCTGCTTTGGCGGGAGCTGTAATGTCTAATGAGACTGAGCTGCCCGGAGCGCTTGATGTGGTGGGATATAACTACACCGAGAACCGTTACGACATGGACCACAAGACCTATCCGCAGCGTGTGCTTTATGGTAGCGAGAATCGTCACGATATAGAGAGTTGGTATGCTGTGAAGGATAATGAGTTTATCTTCGGACAGTTCATTTGGACGGGTATAGATTATTTGGGAGAGTCGCGTGGCTGGCCGGTGAGAGGTTTCTCGTCGGGTTTGCTCGATATGGCAGGTAATATCAAACCGTCGGGATATTTCCGTCGTGCGTTATGGGCAGAGAGTCCCGTTGCTTATGTGGGTACATATCAGATTCCTGCGTTGGGAGCCTCTGCGAGAATGCTCTCTACGGGAGCTCCTCATGTATGGAATTACGATAACGGAACTCCGATTCGCGTGGTTTGCTATACCAACTGTGAGGCTGCCGAGTTGATGCTCAACGGCAAACGTGTTGGCGAGCGCAAACAGTACGATCCCAAGACCGGTATTATTTATTGGGATATCAATTATCAGCCCGGAACTCTTTCGGTTGTTGCTTATAACGGAAACGAAAAGGCTGCCGAGGATTCGGTAAAGACCACCGGTGTTGCTGTCAAGATGCAGGCCGAGGTTTTGGATAATGTGGACGGCGGTGCAGAACGTATCGTTGTCGTTACCATGTTGGATGAGGCCGGCAATCGTGTCATGTTGGCCGACAATGAGGTTTCGTGCGTTGCGGAGGGCGGAGTTGTCCTCGGCATGGAGAACGGCTCGGACGATGCTACGGTAAGTTATACCGATGCAAAACATCGTTGCAAAGATGGTACCATGTTGGTATTTGTGCGCAAGACTGCCGAGCAGGGCGCCTTGACTCTCAAATCACCCATGATTCCCTCTGTGAAGGTGGAACTTTAATGATTGAGTGGCAATAAAAAAGAGGCCCGAGTCCTTGCCAGGACTCGGGCCTCTTTTTTCTGTATGACAGACTAAAAGTTAAGGTAATCGGCCAGGGGAAGATAAGCACCCTTGATAGCCTCTGCCAACATTTTGGCATATGTTACGGCACCTGCCTCACGCAGATGAGTATCGTCTTTTTT
>JAGBHS010000033.1 GCA_017935385.1 Tidjanibacter sp. | reverse complement strand
TGAAAACCGTTCGCCCTCATTACCTTTCATTTCCTTGCACTTTCGCATCGGCGAGGCTTTCATCATAAGTCTTCATAAGTCACTGAACACCAGTGCCACCATCATTATTTCCCCTCATTCGTTAGATTTTTTCAGAGATATTCACTATCTTTGTATAAGGCAGGACGGTAGTGTCGTTGCCCGAAAATAGAGAAGATCTGGAAATGTAAAAAGATACTGGTTATGGCAATGTTTGAAGTGTGCGGAGGTCGCACGTTAAATGGAGAGATCACTCCCAAAGGAGCTAAAAATGAGGCTTTGCAGGTGATGTGTGCAACATTGTTGACAAAAGATAAGATTACGTTGCACAATCTGCCCGAAATTGTGGATGTACTGGAACTCATCTCGCTGTTGCGTAAGATGGGGGTTGAGATAGAGAAGATAGGCGAGGGCAGTTATACTTTCTGCGCGCGCGACATAGATCTTGAATATCTCAAAACGGACGATTATCGTGTTCGCGGGGCCAAGTTGCGTGGCTCGGTGATGATTATGGGACCGCTGTTGGCCCGTTTCGGTGTGGCTTACATGCCCAAACCGGGAGGCGATAAGATTGGTCGTCGTAGACTGGATACCCATTTTATCGGATTCAGAAATCTTGGTGCGAAGCTCAATTTCGATGTTGCAGATGACTTTTTCGCTGTGGAGGCGGGCAATATGTGTGGAACGGAGATGTTGTTGGATGAGGCCTCGGTTACGGGTACCGCCAACATTGTGATGGCTGCTGTTCTTACGCCCGGAAAGACCACCATCTACAATGCCGCCTGCGAGCCCTATCTGCAACAATTGTGTAAGATGTTGTGCCGTATGGGGGCGAAGATCAGTGGCATTGCATCCAATCTGCTCACTATTGAGGGCGTGGAGGAGTTACATGGAACGGAACACACCATGTTGCCCGATATGATTGAGGTGGGCAGTTTCATAGGACTTGCCGCAATGACGCGTTCGGCTCTTACGATAAAGGATGTGAATATGAAGGATCTGGGAATCATTCCTGCGCAGTTCCAGCGTATGGGTATCTCGGTAGAGCAGCGCGGCGGTGATTTGTATGTACCTCAGTATGATCACTATGAGATAGAGAGTTTTATGGATGGCTCTATCATGACCATTGCCGATGCTCCGTGGCCGGGTCTGACTCCCGACTTGCTTTCTGTTTTCCTTGTGGTGGCCACGCAGGCAAAGGGAACGGTGTTGATTCATCAGAAGATGTTTGAGAGTCGTGTGTTCTTTGTGGATAAGCTGATAGATATGGGCGCACAGATTATTCTTTGCGATCCTCACCGCGCGACAGTTGTCGGACACAACCATATGCGCCGTCTGAGAGCAACACGTATGACTTCGCCCGATATTCGTGCGGGAGTGGCTCTGCTTATTGCCGCCATGAATGCCGAGGGAACGAGCATCATTCAGAATATAGAGCAGATCGACAGGGGTTATCAAGATATAGACAAACGTTTGAATGCTCTTGGAGCCAGCATCATCCGTCACTCTTGATGCGTTTTGTGATTCGTTATGCAACAAAAAAAGCCCGAGAAGTCTCGGGCTTTTTTTAATCAAGAATTTCAGTGGGGCGAAATACTGACATTATTACTCATCAGATTCCCCTCCTCTTTAATGAACAAAAAATTATTTCTTTTTGATTTTTGCTACAATCCACAGCAGTACGATTGCGCCTACTACCGATATGGCGAGTTTGGCCAAAATGCCGTCACCCGACAAACCGATAAGTCCGAAAAGGAATCCGCCCAGCCATCCGCCGATGATACCTACAACAATGTTCATTAACAAGCCGAAACCACCACCCTTGGTGATTCTGCCTGCAATAGCACCTGCTACTGCTCCAATAATAAGTGACCAAATCATAGCTTTATCTCAAAAAATTTAGTGTTTTTTTTAACAATGTCCATACTACTATTCCCCTTAGTTGTTTGCCACAAATCAAACTTTTTGTTTAAAACCTTTTGTGGTTTTTAAGCAATGTCCTTACTATTTTCCTTTCCTGCTACTGCTTGCACTCCGACTATAACTTATTAGCCGTAACCAACTCTGAATGTCAAAAAAGTTATTTGAGCAAGACTTCCGAAGAACCGACCATATAACCGTCCATATAGACCTGTACAAGATAAGTTCCTGCCAAAATTGCCGAATCGCTGTAATAGATACTTACGGGCAAATCGCCATTCTGGTAGTCGATCTCACGAACAGCCGAATAGGTGATCTGATCGCCCTCGAAGGGGAACAATGCACCATCGCTGTTGGCCATGATGTAACCGTCGGGACCAGTAACACGTACGTAGACATTACGATTTCCGGGATTGGTAAGTTCGTTAGCCGAGATTACGAAGTCTATGCGTAGTCTTGTTGCACGCGATGCGCGAGTAACCTCCTTGTTGCTGCTGTTGAGGGTTACAATGTTTATCTCGCGGGCTTTTACGATGGAGCCTACACGTATCTTGGCATCGGCCTCTGCCGCACGTTCTTCGGCTGCTTCGGCACGCAGACGTTCCGAGGTCACTTGTTTTCTGTACTGAATATTCTCGGCAGCAAGCGATTCGTTGAGTCTGTTCAGCGAGTCTATCTGTCGGATGTAGTTCTGCATCACTGTTTTGAGTGTGCCGATCTCTTTTTCGTACTGGCGAATTGTTGCGCGACTGGTCGAACGTTCTTTCAACAGACGGGCATAGAGAGAATCGGCCTTACCGCGTTCTATGGACAGACTTACCGACATGGAGTCATTGGTGGCCTGAATATTATCCATATCACTGATAAGATTGGTGATTCTGTTGGCCAGCGTGTCGCGTTCTATTGCGAAATCGGCTTTCAGATTCTGCACCTGTTTGAAATAGAGGAACGATACTGCACCAAGAATGACTATGAGAATGACAATCAGTATCTTGTAGCCCTTCATGGTGTTGCCGTTGTCGGACCCGTCCTGATAGTAGTCATAGTTGTCGTCTTCGGGATTATAATCGTAGTTGTTTTCGTAATTATCCTCCTCGTATTTTGAATTATAATCTCTCATAATATCAAGTTTATATTTGTTGTTTGCACAAATATAAGCATTTTATTTTAATATGTTTGTGTTCTCGTGTTTTAATCCCGACATGCGGTTGAGTCGTGCTTTGATTTTTCCTATTTTGGTAGGTGCCTCCACCAGTACGGGTATTTTGTTCGGGTCGTCCGAAATCCAGATGTAGAAGTTGTCGCGCGACTTGCCGTCTTCGCTGATGCTACGCGAGAGTTGGCATGAGAATTTCAATGCCTTGATGGGTTTATATTTGGGTATAGTGACCTCCTCGCGATTCAGCAGGCGATATTTGATCTGCTGTACGGTATCTTCCAAAACAATCTCAATGGTCTGCTCGTCTCCATCCTTCCATGTTGAGAAGTCCTGCGAACGAATCTTGTAGAAGTAGCAGATGGGATCCATGCTTTGAGGCGAGAGTGAGAGAGTTTTGGTGTTGTCGGTGGTGCGTTTGAAGTTTTTCCACCATGTTGATGCGGTGAGGGTGCGCCAATCGAAATCTATTTTGGAGCCGAAGTGCCAGTTGCCCTCTTTTTTCTCACATTCGTGTGCCAGGGGACGCAGTGTCTTCTGGTCCACATAAGTATGGAAATGGTCATCGAGACGGTAGAAGAATGAGAAAAAATTGTTTGTTGATGCGTCGGCCGATATTTTGTAAGTGGGAACATTGTTGTAGTTCTCCGCTTTTGTGGCGAAGACCACTTCGCCCATGTCGGTGCGGGGCCAGACGGAAGCATTATAACTTATTATATATTCCAAGCGTTCTCCGTCGTTGTAGATGGGCTCTTTCGCAGAGTTCTGGGCCTGCGCCATTACGCCTGCGGCCAGCAACATCACGGTTGCAAATATCAGATTCATTCGTGTTTTCATATTTGTAATCGGTTTTATGATATCATTTCATACTCTATTGTGTTGTCATGATTGACATAACGGTTTCTCAATTCGGCCAACAATGTGTTGTTGGGTGTGGAGAGGGTGGGGTCCTGGTCAAGAATCTTTTCGGCTGTGCGTCGAGCCAATTCTATTATCTGTCCGTCTTTACCCAGCGAAGCAATTTTCAGGTCAAATGCCATTCCACTCTGACGTGTACCGAAAATATCGCCGGCTCCGCGCAGTTTCAAATCCAGCTCCGAGAGTTGAAAACCGTCGTTGGTTTCCACCATGGCATCCAGTCGGGCGCGCGCCTCATGAGACAGCTTTTCGCCACTCATCAGAATGCAGTAAGATTGAGCCGCACCACGACCCACTCTGCCGCGCAACTGATGCAACTGCGACAGTCCGAATCGTTCGGCACTCTCGATAACCATCACCGAGGCGTTCGGGACATCCACTCCCACCTCAATCACCGACGTGGCCACCAATATGTTTGTCACTCCGCGTTTGAACTCGTCCATAGCCACATTCTTGTCCTCGCTGCTCATCTTGCCGTGCACCACTCCTATGCGGTATTCGGGTAGCGGAAAATCGCGACATATGGATTCAAATCCGTCATAAAGATCCTTGTAGTCCATCTTTTCCGACTCCTTTATCAACGGATAGACCACATATACTTGTCGCCCTTTGGCTATCTCGCTTTTCATGAAAGAGAACAGACGCAGACGTTGCGAGTCGTACATATGACGGGTGGTTATGGGTTTGCGGTTGGGTGGCAGTTCATCAATCACCGACACCTCCAAATCGCCATATAGCGTCATGGCCAACGTGCGTGGTATCGGAGTGGCGGTCATGACTAATATGTGGGGTGGCTGACTGTTCTTGGTCCACATTCGGGCCCTTTGTTCAACTCCGAAACGGTGCTGTTCGTCAATTACCACAAAGCCCAGATTGGAGAATTGCACACGATCTTCCAATAGCGCATGGGTTCCTATCAGTATTTTTGTTTCGCCCGCTGCAAGGCGTTCCAAGATTCCGCGACGTTCTTTGGTTTTGGTCGAGCCGGTCAGTACATCCACTTTCCCTTCGCAGGGGGTTCCCACAAGCATTGATGTTATGGAGTTGTAGTGCTGACGGGCGAGCAGTTCGGTGGGTGCCATCAGACATGATTGGTAACCGTTGTCCACCGCTAACAGCATGGTCATCAGTGCCACAAGAGTCTTGCCGCTGCCTACATCGCCCTGCAACAAGCGGTTCATCTGGTGGCCAGTCACCGTATCGGAACGAATCTCCTTTATCACTCGTTTCTGGGCGCCGGTCAGTTGGAACGGCAGACGGTTGTTGTAGAAGTCATTGAAATTCTCGCCCACTCGCTTGAAGACAAAGCCGTCGGCCATGGTGGTGCGCTTGCTTCGACGCGAGAGAATGCTCAACTGAATCCCGAACAACTCCTCAAATTTGAGTCTGTACTGTGCCTGTGCCAACAGCTGTGGCGATTGCGGGAAATGGATGTTGTATAGTGCCTCTTTGAGAGGCATGAGTCCGTTTGCGTTGCGGATGTAGTCGGGCAGGGTTTCGTGTATGTGTGCCGAGGCATGTTGCCACAAATTGCAGACCAGATTATAAATTTCCTTGCTGGTAAGACCCGACGAATTGAGCTTCTCGGTGGTGCTGTACACACCTTGTATTCCGAAGTTTGGACGTTGGGCGAGTTTCTCGGTCAGTTCTATTTCGGGATGTACCATGTTGAACTCACCTTTGAAGAAGGTGGGTTTGCCGAAGATGAGATATTCGCGCCCTATTTCCAGACGTTTCTCTATCCATTTTATGCCCTTGAACCACAGCAGTTCCGTCACTCCGCTACCGTCAGAAACGGTCACTATGAAGCGTTTCTTTGCTCGTTCGCCCTGATGGGAGAATCCTTTTATGCGGGCTCTGATTTGCACATGAGTGGTGAACTGTTCGTTGATATCGGCTATGCGATAGACTCGTGTGCGGTCCATGTAGCGGAACGGGAAGTGGTACAGCAGATCGTAGAGGGTGAAGATGCCGAGTTCCTTATTGAGAAGGGCTGCACGTCGTTCTCCCACACCTGTGAGGAATTTTATGTCGTTTTGTAAGAAATCAGCCATTTTCTTCTCTTTTTATTCTTTTTGAGGCATCTGATTCGCAGCTCAATCGATGGTGCAAAAGTGCATTTCGGACAAACTATTGTTTACAAATTTAATTCATCTGTCGCAAAATTCCGCATTGTATCGGAAAAAAGTGTCTGTATGGAGATGCTTTGTGTGTGGAGTGGTGAAATTGGTTGGGGTCGGATTATAAAATTCACGGATAGTTTCTTAAATTTGCACTATTATGAAGAGATATTGTAATTCATTGACACGTTACGCACGTCGTAACAGTTGTGCGGTACGCATGGGAGGCGTCACGATAGGTGCTGGAACCCCCGTGGCCGTACAGACCATGACCAATACTGACACCAATGATACGGCCGCTTGTGTGGAGCAGATCCGTCGGGTTACCGGGGCGGGTGGCCGAATCATAAGACTCACAACACAGGGAGTGAAGGAGGGACGTAATTTGGGTGAGATTGTTCCTGCCGTGAAGGAGTTCTGTCCCGATGTGGCTATTGTGGCCGATGTTCACTTTGTGCCTGCTGTTGCCTCGGTTGCCGCCGAGTATGCCGATAAGGTGAGAATCAATCCGGGTAACTATAATGACAAGGGCGGTGATTTTACGGCTCTTCTTGAACAGTGCAGAGAGCGCGGAGTGGCCTTGCGTGTGGGTGTGAATCATGGCTCTTTATCCAAGCGCATAATGGATGAATGGGGTGATACACCGCAGGGAATGACCGCTTCGGCAATGGAATTTCTGAGGGTTTGCAAGGAGCATGATTTCGATCAGGTGGTTGTGTCAATGAAGTCGAGCAATGTGCGTGTGATGGTTTATGCGTACAGAATGTTGGCGGCGGCAATGGCGGCGGAACAAATGAACTATCCGATACATCTGGGTGTTACCGAGGCGGGTAATGCTGACGAGGGACGCATTAAATCGGCGGTCGGAATAGGTACATTGTTGGCCGACGGAATAGGCGATACTTTGCGAGTGTCGTTGACCGAGGCGCCCGAGAATGAGATCCCTGTGGGTAGAATTCTGGCTGATTATTTCGAGGGTCGCGAGTCGGAGGGATGCGACGAACCCGATGTGGAGGGATTCTCGGCATATGAATATTCGCGTCGAGAGAGTGATACGGTGGGACGATTGGGCGGTCAGAATGTACCGATGTTGTGGAGTGAGATGACCGACGAGGAACGTGATGGTGCGGTGATCATTGAGGCAACGGGAAAGAATCCTGTGGGCGAGTGGCGCAGACAGGTATTGGAGATGATGGCGCAAGGCGACCGACGTCCCGTGGTGTTGAGAAGGCACTATTCGGACGTAGGAGTGGAAGAACTGTCGTTGAAGGCGGCGGCTGATTTCGGTGTGATGTTTATAGACGGCCTGGCCGACGGACTTGATATAGTGTGTGAGTCGGTGGCGCAGGAGAACATAGATTCCATAGCACTTAATATTTTACAGGCTTCGCGTGTGAGAATAAGCAAGACGGAGTATATTGCCTGTCCGGGTTGTGGGCGTACCATGTATGATTTGCAGGGTGCGCTGGAAATCATAAAGAGTCGTACGACCCATCTTAAAGGATTGAAGATTGGCGTCATGGGCTGCATCGTGAACGGACTTGGTGAGATGGCTGATGCCGATTATGGTTATATCGGAGCCGGCAGAGGAAATATTTCGCTGTATCGTGGCAAGGAACTGGTGAAGAAAAATATTCCGCAAGAGCAGGCTGTGGACGAACTGATAGAGCTCATTAAAGCCGACGGACTGTGGAAAGACGAGTAAAACGGGAGAGAGTTGTTGAATGAAAATACTGCCATTGACATATTTGGGAAACACCGAGTGGTTTGCACAGTTGCTCGGCGGTGATTGTGTGATAGATCTTGGGGAGAACTATGTGAAACAGAGTTGCCGAAATCGTTGTGAAATATATTCTGCCAACGGTGTCATGCCGCTTACGGTGAATGTGGTCAAGGGAGGCAGTTACAAAAAAAAGCCGATGCGCGATATGCGCATCGACTATTCCAAACGTTGGCAACATCAGCATTGGGTGTCGATATGTTCTGCCTATAAGAAGTCGCCATATTTCGACCACTATGCCGAACGGTTTGCCCCATTTTATGAGAAGCAATACGAATTTTTGGCCGACTATAATCTCGAACTCACCTCATTGATGTTGTCGCTTCTTGGAGTGAATGGCGAGTTGCCCGTTTCGGAGAAATATATGCATCCTTCCGAAAGCGATATTGACCTGCGAGGCAGACTTTTCCTCGCCTCCGAATCGGCTCCTCTTACTCCCTCGCCTGAATATTTTCAGGTCTTTGCCGAACGTCAGCCTTTTGTGGGAGGTCTGTCAATGTTGGATTTGTTCTTTTGTGAGGGGCGTGAGGCTACAAATCTCTTGAAAAATTCGTTGCCACGTTGATGGTAGCATCATCGGAGTAGTCGCCTGCTTTCACCTCAATCTTATTGTCGCCCTCAGCTAAGGTGACATTGTCCCAAATCAAAATTCCGTTCTCGGCTGTTTTGAGTCCTACCGATTCGTCGTTTATCCACAATTCGGCCTCGGGCAGATTGGAGTATGCCTTTATCTGTTGAGTGAGTTTGCGTCGTTGTTGGCGACGTTTCTCGGTGATATACACGAACGGTTCGTTCTTGTTCCAGTTTGCCTTGTAGAGATAGAAGGCATCCTTGTAGGTCTTGCGGTCGAAAGAGACGAGGCCCGTATCGTTTACACCAAGTCCTTCGCCGTGGGTGTATAACACCGAACCGTAGTCGAACAGTGCGTCTACGAAAGTTCCCCACAAAAGAGAATCTGTACCTATGCTGGAATAATAGACCTCATTGAAATGGCTCTGCCAGTTCTCGGGATGCCAGTTGCTTGCCAATATCGGTTTCTGCAATGTGTCGGCCACGTGAGATATTGCACCGCCACACTTGTAGCCAACCGCCGAGTTGAGTTTATCCCACTCGGGAGTTCTGTGCAACTGATCCTGCCACAAAGTGATGTCTTCGGGCAGACCTTCGAGCCAGCCGAACGTGTGTGACCATGAGATAAGGTCGGTTATGAAGTTTATCTCTCCGTCCTGGTTGCTGTATCCTGCGGTGAATCGCGAGGGGTCCAGCTCTTTTGCGAGAGAGTTCAGCTCCTTGATGTACTCGATGGGCGTTTCGCCACGCAACTCCAACTCGGAGAACAGGTTCCATGCCATAACCGAAGGATGGTTACTCAGTTGGGTTATCATCTCGGTCAGTTGCATGCGGCCGTTGTCGCGGAACTCTTTGGTGTTGAAGAAGCCCTTGTTGTTGAGGACTGTTGCGCCGATGAAGGGCAGGTCGTTGATGACCATGATGCCTCGTTCGTCACACAGTTCATAGAAATGGGGGTGATGCGAGCCGCCGGCAACCCTGACTGCGTTGGCTCCCATTTCGCACAAAATATCCATATCGTCCTCTATCTCTCGTTCCGACATTGCCGAACCTGCTGTTGCACGGTCGCGATGGATGACAACACCGTTTATGGGATAGGGGCGTCCGTTGAGCAGGATTCTGCCATTGTCACCCATTTTCAGTGTGCGGAAACCAGTGGTGATGGTTGCGCTGTCATAGACAACCGTGTCTACAAGCACATCGGCACGTACATTATAGAGATTGGGTGCAAATGTCCCTTCCCACAATTTAGGGTTCTCAATGGAGAACGGGATTTCTGCGGTATAGATGCGTTCGTTGGTTCTGATGCGTGATGTCTGTGCGAAGACCACATCGTCATTTTCATCCATGATACTTACACGAACAGTGGCCTGAGAACCGCGCGGAGCAAGAATGTTCACATTTACAGCGCCCGAAACCTGCTCATTGTCAATATTGTCTGTCGTGACGGAAATACCCTCCGAACTGTCGGCAACCGATATTGCGACGGGTTCGGTGACGATAATCTCCACGTCACGGAATATACCTCCATAGGCATTGTCTGCTCCCGCCGTAGGCAATACATTGATGGTCTGGGTGTTGTTTACGATAATCCAGAACAAGGATCTTTCTCCACAGGTGATGTACTCCGTGATGTCAAACGTAAAGGCATTGCAACCGCCTTTGTGCTGTCCCACATGTTTGCCGTCGATGAGCAGATCGGTCACCAGGTTGGCACCATAGAACTTGATGAACACGCGTTTACCCTCCCATTCGGGTTTTGTGTTTATGTAGCGCAGATAGTTGCCGATGCCGCGATAGTAGTCGGCACGACCACTCAAAACATCGTTGTTCCACATATGGGGCAGATTGATGTTTACGGCAGCATTTTCGTTATAGGTGAAGAATTTCCAATCGCGATTTATGTTATAAACCTCTTTTGCCGATACCGATGCGGTCAGTAACAATGCAAACAGACAAACAAGAACTCTTTTCATATCATTTCCCTTTTTTTATTATCAAGCCTTTTATCATTTGCATGGGCTTTTGTGTCCGAAATATAGTGAGAGTCGAGAGCAGAGAAACTGAACTTGTTCAAGGTTTCTTTGCCGAGACGAATCCTATATTCTACAAATATAGTGAGAGTCGAGAGCAGAGAATTTGAACTTGTTCAAGGATTCTTTGCTGAGACGTATCCTATATTCTATAAATATAGTGAATAATAGACGTCAAAATGCCCTTTTGCAAAGATAAAAAAAATTGCTACATTCGTAAAATAGTTTTGTGAAGAAACCCAAATAATAAACGTAATGAACAATATATTTGATATACTGATACTTATTATTTTTCTTGTGGCCATATATAATGGTGGTCGCAACGGAATAATCAAGCAGCTTTGCGGATTGGCGGGAATTCTGCTGGGTGTGTGGGCCGCATCTAAATTCAGTGATCAGGTGGGAGTCTGGATCGGCTATGAGTCATTGCCGCCTGCCGTGTGCTTTATTGTTGTATTTTTGGTTGTGGTAGTGGTGTTGTTGCTCATTGCCTCCCTGACTCGCAAGATTGTGCATGTGGCAGGACTCGGGGTGGTGGATCGTATCGGCGGAGCATTGCTCGGTCTTGCAAAATATGCTTTGGTGTTGAGCCTGGCACTTAATCTTTTGGTGGTGGTAAACAACTCTCTCAAATTGATTGATGATGCCAAGTTGAAGCAGTCGCGTCTGATTGAACCCGTCAGATCGGTTTCCAATATGGTTTTTCCGTATCTTCATGATTTGAAGGATTTTGTGCAGGAAAATATAACGATTGACAACGATTAGAAAGAGAGGAGTGACGATGGAGGGTACTAAGTTTCACGGGATTGTTGTTGAGAGTACGGGCAGCCACTACAAGGTGCTGACCGATGACGGCCGTATGGTGGGGTGTCGCATCAGGGGCAAATTGCGCCTGAAAGGGGTGCGTTCGACCAATCCTGTTGTGGTGGGCGATGGCGTGACGTGCGAATTGTTACCCGACGGTGAGGGAGGTATCATGGCCATTGACGAACGCAGAAACTATATTATTCGTCGCGCATCGAATCTCTCGAAGGAGTCGCATATCATTGC